>JADKKK010000034.1:300000-475938 GCA_016720545.1 Myxococcales bacterium | reverse complement strand
GGCGAGACAACGCCGCGCTTGAACGGAGCAGCTGGGGCTGACCATCGCCAGGCGGTACGATTCGCGGCTGTCGCTGTGCTGCTCGGTGCGTGGCTGCCGGAGGCGCGCGACACCGCCGTCGGTGCAGTTCCTGGGGCGATTCGTGTGGCCACGCGATGCGGGTCGTGAGTGGCGTGGGCGGCCCTGCGCGGAGTGGCGTCGAGGAGCGGCCCGGAGGGGTCGCGTCGGCCTCATCGCCATCGCGGCAGACGACGAGCCGCGGAAAGCTACTGGGGGCAGGTCGAGCAAGACGCGAGGGTAGCGCTGCTGGTCGCGGCGCTGGTCGTGTCGTCGGGCGCCGTGGCCCGAACGAAGTGAGTAAGCGGTGATGCGGTCCGCGCGCACGGCACCGGGCCGGAAACGCGCGGTGACGACGCACCGGCTGCTGGCGCCACCGACGACGGCGGCGGAAACCCCCTGAACGGGCGGGTTCGGCGATGTTTGGTGACCGCACGCAGAGGACGGTCGTAGACGGGACCGTCTTGATTTCAGGGTTGGTGTCGCACACGCGCAGGAGGGCCTGCGCAGGAGGACGACCCGAGATGAACGACAAGAGCCACGAGTCAGCCCGGATGAAGTGGGCGAGGTTTCGCTTCACGATCGTGGGGCCATTGCTGTCCTGCCCACCGGACGTGGGGAGCTGCGCGAGCACGTCGAAGCGCTCGCTTTGCGCGGCGCTGGGAGCACCCGACGACCCGCGAGTCGCGCAGCTACGGCGCGTCGACGATCGAGCGTTGGTAATACGCGGCGAGTGGAACGCGAAGACGGACCCCATCGACGCGCTCGCGCGCAAGGTGCCGTCGCACGCGGGCACGCGCCCATCGCTCGGGGCCGCGTTGCGGGAGGCGCTCGCCGTGCAGTACCGCGCCCACCGGTCTGGACGTACGCGCTTCACCACCAGAACCTCTCGGCGCTGGTGAAGGCGGACGCGACGCTAGGCGAGGTGCCGAGCCCCGCCACGATCGCGCGTCACATGCGCCAGCAGGGGATGGTCAAGCAGCGTCGTCGCAAGCGCAAGCGCGGCGAGGTTCAGGCCTTCGAGCCGCGTGAGCGGCGCAGCTTCGAGGTGACCCAGGTGCACGGGCTCTGGCACGCCGACTTCCACGAGTGCTCGCGCGCCATCGCGCTCGCGGACGGGAGCATGAAGAGGCCTCAGCTGCTCGCCTTCATGGACGACGCCTCGCGCCTGATCCGTCACGCGCAGTGGTAACGGATCAGACGACCGAGGCGTGGGCGCACGGCCTGTCGCAGGCGATCCTCAAAGCGGGGCCTGCCGCGCGCGGCTGACGGACAACGGCTCGGCCATGATGGCCGCTGAGAGCACCGAGGGGCTGGCGCGTCCCCGATCGTGCACCACACGACGCTGCCGTACACGCCTGAGCAGAATGGCAAGCAGGAGAGCTTGGGGGTTGGTGGAGGGCGCCTGATGGCGATGCTCGAGGGTGAGGCGGAGCTCACGCTCTCGAAGCTCAACGAGGCGACGCAGGCGTGGGTGGAGCTCGACTACCACCGCAAGCGTACAGCGGAGCTCGGCACGACTCCCCCGAGGCGTGCCATGCGCGGG
The DNA here is from genome assembly GCA_016720545.1 of Myxococcales bacterium. Lineage (NCBI taxonomy): Bacteria > Pseudomonadati > Myxococcota > Myxococcia > Myxococcales > Myxococcales bacterium. The sequence continues at coordinate 474,335 of JADKKK010000034.1, read as the reverse complement.
CCCGCGATCGCGCGCGAGGCTCCCCTCGATGGATGTCCTGCGTCGAGCCTTTCGCGAGGAAGAGGTCCGCACGCTGCGCCGCAGCGATGGGACGATCACCATCGAAGGTGTCCGCTTCGAGGTGCCCGCGCGCTACTGCGTGCTGCTGCGGCCGACGGTGCGCTTCGCGCGCTGGGACCTGTCGAGCGCCGACCTCGTCGACGCGCGACACGGCACCCACCTGGCGACGCTGCTGCCGCTCGACAAGGCCAAGAACGCGAGCGGCGCTCGCCGTCCGCTCGGTGTGCCTCAGCGTGCCGAGGACCTGGCTTCGCGACGCGCGCGGGCGGGATCGCGCCGCATCTGCGAGTTCTGATGGCGGAGTACGCGGCGACCGAGCTGCCGCCGGCCTACCTGCCGCTGGACGCGGGCGGCGCCGCCGACGGGAGCGGGGCGGGCGCCGAACCCGTTGCTCCGGAGCACGAAGATCACGACCACGACGACTCCGACGACCGAGGTGACCGATGAACTCCACACTCAAGACCCTCTACGGACTCAAATTCAACCCCTTCCTCCCCGGTCTACCGACCGAGGCGCTCTTCGCTACGCCCGCGATCGACACCTTCTGCAGGCGCCTCGAGTTTGGGCTCGCGGACGGTGGCTTCGCACGATCACGGGCGACCCAGGCTCTGGGAAGTCTGCGGCCATGCGCATCCTGGCCTCTCGCCTCGCCCGCCGCTCCGACCTGCTCGTGGGCATCGTCGAGTGGCCCGTCGGTCGCGCCTCCGACTTCTACCGCGAGCTCAGCAGCCTCTTCGAGGTGCCGCTCAAGACCCACAACAACTGGGCTGGCTTCGTCGCTCCGCGCTCGCTGGAGTGAGCATCTCTCCTCGACGATGCTCCGGCCCGTCCTCATCGTGGACGAGGCGCAGGAGATGTTGGGCAACGTCCTCACCGAGCTGCGCCTGCTCGTCAGTAAAGATCTCGACGCCCAGTCGCTGCTGACCGTCGTCTTCGTCGGCGACGCCCGGCTCCCCGAGCGCTTCCGGTCGGCCGACTTGCTGCCTCTCGGTACCCGCATCCGCCGAAGGCTCGCTCGAGCCCGCAGCGCGACGAGCTCGTCGCCTGTCTCGATCACGTCCTCGACGTCGCTGGCGCCCCCAGTTGATGTCTACGGAGGTGCGGACCGTCATGGCCGAACACGCCGCCGGCAACCACCGCGTCCTCATGAACATCGGCTACGAGTTGCTCACCGCCGCCGCGGAGCGCGAGAGGCCCCGAGGATCGACGAGAAGCTTTCTTCGAGGTCGTCGCGCCCCGCCCACCGCTCGCGTCGCGAGGCGAAAGTGAGCCCAGACCTCCTCGAGGCGCGGCGCCGTTCCGACCTCGTCTCCGTCGCAGCGCTGCTCGTGGTCCTCGACCTCGCGGACGCCGCCGTCCGCGCCGCTCACCCCCGCGTCCTCGGCCGCCTACCCGGCGAGGCCCCTCGCAGCAGCGAGCCCTCGCCCTGCTTTGCTCGCTTCATCGCCTGCGCCGCGACGCTGCCCGCTATGTCGACTACCACGCCGACCTCGTGGGCCACCTCCCCGCGTACGAGCACCCGACACCTCAGCCACTTCTGAACAGGCGCACCGTCGCTCCACCGCCACGGCCCCGCCGTCGCGGTGGGGCCGGGTGTCCCCGCTCGACCGCCGAACCTCACTCTTCGTGACACGCGGCCCATCATGTCTCGTGCTTGCGCTCACTGCACGCCGTCGAGCGCGACCTCCGCGTCGGAGCCGTCGGCCCGCCACACGTACGAGGCCATCCACCACGCGTCCGCGCCCTCTTCGGCCTTTTGCTTCCACAGAACACGCGTCTCGACGAGCTTTCCGCCGACGCGAAACTCCTTCCAAGCCTTGGTCCCGACGGGGAAGGCCCACTCGTCGAGCTCGCGGGTGTCGATCTTCGTGCCCTCGGGGAGCAGGGCATAGCGGCTCTTCTCGGAGCCATCGGACCACAGCGGGTAGCGAACCGAATAGGCGAGCACGCCGGGGGCGAGCGTGCGACTCGCGAGATCGGCGTAGAGGCCAGTCTCCGATAGCAGCTTTGGGCCCGAGGTCTTCCCCGCGTCGCGGGGCTTTGGAGGGCTCGCGGCCTCGGCGGGGGCGGCGTCTACAGGCGCCGCTGCATCGGGCCCGTCGGGGGGTGGCGCCCGCGGGTCCACTGCAGCTCAGCGGCGCGAGCATCGGCAAGACGGCCACGAGACCCAGCCCCGCGGCGAGGCGGATCGACAGCAGACGTGGAGCCCTCATCGCGACCCACCCCGCCGCGTGGCCGTGCCCGCGGAAGTCGCCACGCAACACGGGCACGAGAAGCGTCGCGCAGAGCCCCGCGACGAGGGCCATGACGCCGTGGTTGCCCGCGCACGAGCAGCCAAGCGCTCCGACCAAGCTCGCGAAGAGGCCCGCCGCGATCCACGACGGTCGCGTGGCAGATCGCCGACGCGCGACCAGCCACACGAAGAGCCCCGCGACGACGCCGCCCCCGCCGCACGCTGGCATGCACACCGAGTAGCAGGCGCTCCCGGTACAGACGTGCCCGTACGCTTGCGCCGCGTGAGCGAGGGCGAAGGGAACAACCCCGCCGCTACTCCGGGAACGACGGCGCGCTCCAGCGACTTCCCGCGCCAGAGCGCCACGGCCCACATGACCACGAGCGCCGCGGACAGCGCGAGCGCGACGGTCGGCCGCGCGCTGAGCGCCACGGCGAGCGCTCCGAACAACGCCAACGGAGCCGTCCACACGAGCGCTCGGCTCGCGCGCGCCCCCTCGTAGGCGCGCCTCACGCGCGCTTCCGCCTCACCTGGTTCAAGAACCATAGAGCTGCCTCCAGATCTCACGGAGGCGCTTCACGGCGCGCTCCTTGCGCTTGCGAAACGCGACGGCGCTGACGCCATCGAGCTCGGCCCGGACCTCCGCGAAGGCCTGCTCCACCGTCGCGCGATCCGCGGGCTCGAGGCCCTCGACCGCGAGCGCGAGCGCTGCATGGAGATCGCGGTCGATGAGCGTGGACTCCGCGCTTGGGTCGGTGCTGGGAGCTTCAGCGTCCTCGCTCCGCTCGACGAGCCCACGACGCCGGCGACGGCGGCGCACGGTCGCGCACTCCCAGCTCGTGACAGCGAACGCCCACGGCAGCGCGGGCCGCGCCGGATCGTAGTCGCTCGCGCGCGCGAAGATTTTCTCGAGGGCTTGCTGGGTGACATCGTCTGCGTCCGGACCGGGGCCGAGCATGCGCGTGGAAAAGCGGAGCAAGATGGGGCGAAGCCGCCGATAGACGGGGTCGAACGCCGAGCGATCGCCCGACGCCAGCCGAGCCATGGCCTCGTCGAGGTCGCGGGTGTCACGTCCGTCCATCAATGAAAGGCCTGTATCCGTTAGGCCCGCCGGCGCCAAGCGTGACCGGTCGATCGCCTCTCTTGGACGAAAAGTTCGCGGGCGGCCGGCAGCTCGGTGCCCACGAGCTCACAACCCAAAGCCGCGCCGGGCCACCCGCGCCCCAATGCGCTTCATCACGCCGGGACGCGACGGATGCCGAGGCAGGTCATAAGGGGCCCTCCGAGAGGTTTGATGGGTGCATCGAGCGAGGGAGCCGTGGGCCCGGTGCGAGAAAAGCGCAGGCGAACGGCGCGCTCCTCGCGGCGGACCGGACACGCACCCCATTGCGGTCATCGTCGACGAGAAGCCCCAGGAGATGGTCATGGGGCAGCAGGCCAAAGCGGACCTCACGGCGTCGCAGAGGCGCGCCCCTGCCGCCGAGGCGCCCCCCTCGCGCGGCGCGCGCGAGGGACGTCCTGGGAGCGAGCGCGGCTCTCACGCCGTCGGGGCTGCGGCTTCAGGCCGCCCAAGCTCTCGCTTTTTCCAGAGAAAGTAGATCGCCGGGTACACCAGGAGCTCCATCAGGAAGCTCGTGAAGAGCCCGCCTACCATGGGCGCCGCGATGCGCTTCATCACGTCGGCGCCGGTCCCGGTGGACCACATGATCGGCAGGAGCCCGAGCATGGCGGCCGTGACGGTCATCGCCTTCGGCCTCGCGCGCTTCACCGCGCCGTGGATGATGGCCTCGACGAGATCCGCCTCCGTGACGAGCTCGCCGCGCTTCTTGTACTCCTCGTACGCGAGATCCAGGAAGAGCAACATGAACACGCCCGTCTCCGCGTCGAGCCCCATGAGCGCGATCATGCCGACCCACACCGCGATCGACATGTTGTAGTCGAGCGCCCACAGGAACCACACCGCGCCAACCGCCGAGAACGGCACCGCGAGCATGACGATTCCTGCCTTGAATGCCGACTTCGTGTTCATGTACAGGAGCGCAAAAATGAGCGCGATCGTGAGCGGAACGACGAGCTTCAGGCGCTCCTTCACGCGTACCATGTTCTCGAACTGCCCACTCCAGACCACCGCGTAGCCGGTGGGCAGGGTCACGCTGCCAGCCACGGCCTTCTTCGCCTCGGCGACGAAGTGGCCGACGTCGATCTTGCTGGTGTCGAAGTCGACGTACACGTACCCCGCGAGCATGCCGTTCTCGTCGCGGATCATCGACGGGCCCTGCGCGAACACCACGTCGGCGATTTCGTCCATCGGCACCTGGCCCGCGCCGCCGGGCAACGGCAGCAGCACGCGCTTCAGAGATGCGAGGTCATTTCGGTAGTCTCGCGCATACCGCACGCTGATGCCGTAGCGCTCGCGCCCCTCGACCGTGATGCTCTGGCTGTCGCCACCGACCGCCGTCATCACCATCATGTTGGCGGCGTCCACCGAGAGCCCGTACCGGGCGAGGCGCTCGCGCTTCAGCACGAAGTCGAGGAAGTAGCCGCCGGCCACGCGCTCGGCGTAGGCGCTGCGGGTCCCCGGCACCTTGGAGACGGCGGCCTCGGTCTCCTTCGCGACGCGCTCGATCGTCGCCAGATCGGGCCCCATGATCTTGATACCGACCGGCGTGCGGATGCCGGTGGAGAGCATGTCGAGTCGCCCCTTGATAGGCATCGTCCAGGCGTTCGAGATGCCAGGCAGCTGAAGGGCCTTGTTCATCTCCTCCTCGAGGTCGCCGTAGGAGATGTGGTCCGGCCAGGCGCTCCGCAGCGGAGCCTTTAGCCACGACGGTGCCCACGATGAATACCAGCGGGGCCTCTTCCTCCAGGTTCTCTCCGGACGCAGGAGCACGGTGGTTTCCATCATCGTGAAGGGGGCTGGATCGGTCGGGCTGTTCGCGCGCCCCGCCTTGCCGAACACGCGCTCCACCTCCGGGAACGACATGAGGATCTTGTCCTGCGCCTGCAGCGCGCGCTGCGCCTCGGCCACCGACATCCCTGGCTCCACGGCGGAGGGCATGTAGAGCACCGTGCCCTCGCGAAGCGGGGGCATGAACTCGCTGCCGAGACGGGCGAAGACCGGGAGGGTCCCGAGGACGACGGAGAGGGCGAGGACGATGGTCGCCTTCGGAAATCGAAGCACGAGCCGGCAGGGCGGCTCGTAGAGAAAGTGGAGCGTTCGGCTGATCGGGTGTCGCTCCTCGGAGTGGTACTTTCCCACGAGTAGCTGCGTGAGGAGCCACGACAGGAAGCGCGGACGAAACGTGAACGGCTCGACCCGCGCGAAGAGCATGCGGATCGCCGGATCGAGGGTAATCGCGAGCATCGCCGCGATGGCCATCGCGAGGTTCTTCGAGAGCGCGAGTGGTCGAAAGAGACGCCCCTCCTGGTCGAGCAGCGTGAAGATCGGCATGAACGCGACCGCGATCACGAGGAGCGAGAAGAACACCCGGGCCCACCTCGGTGAGCGCCTCGAGGCGCACCTGGTAGAAGTCGCCCTTCTTACCGTCTTTGATCCAGTGGTAGATCTTGTTGTACGCGTTCTCGACCTCCACGATCGCGCCGTCCACGAGCACGCCCACCGAGATCGCGATTCCGGCGAGCGACATCAGGTTGGCGTTCATTCCCATGAGCTTCATGGGAATGAAGGCGAGCGCCACCGACACCGGGATGGTGATGATGGGGACGACCGAAGAGGGGATGTGCCAGAGGAAAATGAGGATGATGATCGAGACGACGATCATCTCCTCGATGAGCTTGTCCTCCACCGTGTCGATCGCCCGCACGATGAGCTCGGAGCGGTCGTAGGTGGTGACCACCTCGACCCCGGGCGGGAGGGAGGGCTTCACCTCCGCGAGCTTCGCCTTGACGCGGTCGATCACGGCGAGCGCGTTCTCGCCTTGGCGCATCACGACGATGCCGCCCACCACGTCGCCTTCGCCGTTGTAGTCGGCCACGCCGCGTCGCATCTCGGGGCCGATGGCCACGGTCGCGACGTCTTTGATGCGCACCGGCGTGCCCCCGGCGGAGCGCAGGACGATTTCCTCGATGTCATGGATATTCTTCACGTATCCGCGACCGCGAACCATGTATTCGCGGCCGGACACCTCCAAGAGCCGGCCGCCCACGTCGTTGTTTCCCGTGCGCACCGCCGAGATCACCGCCTCGAGCGGGAGCTTGTACGCCGCGAGCGCGTGCGGGTTGACGGTCACCTGATACTGGCGAACCTGCCCGCCGACCGTGGCCACCTCGGAGACGCCAGGCACAGCCTGGAGGGAATACCGAAGAAACCAGTCTTGGTAGGAGCGGAGCTCGTCGGACGCGTGTCTCCCGCTCTTGTCCACGAGGGCATATTGGAACACCCAGCCTACGCTCGTGGCGTCCGGGCCGAGCTCGACGCTCACCCCCGAAGGCAGGGTCGGGGTGATCTTCGAGAGGTACTCCAGCACCCTCGAACGTGCCCAGTAGGGGTCGGTGCCGTCCTCGAAGATGACGTACACATAGCTAAAGCCGAAGTCCGAGAAGCCGCGTATGGCCTTGACCTTGGGCGCGCCGAGGAGCGCCGTGGTGATAGGGTACGTGACCTGGTCCTCGATGATGTCGGGGCTGCGATCCCAGCGCCCATAGACAATGACCTGCGTGTCCGAGAGGTCGGGGAGCGCGTCCAACGGGATGGTGCGCATCGACCACCAGGCACACACCAGCGCCACCACGGTGGCGGCAATCACGAGGTAGCGGTTGTCTGCCGAGAAGCGAATGATCCGCGCGATCATGGCGCCATGCCGCCGTGGCCTGTGTGACCCTCGTGGCCGGTGGTGGGCGCGGGCATCGTGTGGCCCTCGTGGCCGGTGGTGGGCCCGGGCATGGCGTGGCCCTCGTGGCCTGTCGGGCCGGCAGGGGCCGTGCGGCCCGTGTGCCCGGTGCCGCGGTCCGCGCCCCCGTCCAGGGGTCCCAGGGTCTCGGGCAGCACGCGCGCGCTCTCCGGCGCCTGCTTCGTGCCGGTCCCCGCCATGTCCGCCAGGGAGGCGCGCAGGCGCGACTCGGAGTCGACGAGGAAGTTCGCGCGGACGACCACGGACTCCCCCGCAACGAGGCCAGCGAGCACCTCCACGTAGGTGCCGTCTGAAGCGCCGGTCTTCACGATCCGCGGCTGGAATGTGCCGTCGCCGAGGCCCACGAACACGACCTTCCGCGTGCCCGCGTGGATGACCGCGTCGTTGGGCACGCGGAGCCCCTCGTGAGGCGCGCCCAGCAGCACGACCTCGCCGAACATCTCGGGGCGGAGGTCCCCGGTCGGGTTGGGGAACGTGAGCCTCGCCTTGACGGTGCGCGTCTGCGGATCCAGCGTGGGCGGGAGAAAGACCACCTTCCCTTAGCTCGCGGTTGGGGAACGCGGCGAGGGTGAGGGTCGCGGGCATGTTTTCCTTTACGAAGCGGAGATCGCTCTCGTACACGTCGGCGACGACCCACACCGTCGACAGATCCGCCACCTCGTAGGGCATCGCGCCCATGGGGAGCTGCGCCCCCGGAACCACGTCCTTAGTAGTGACGACGCCGGCGATAGGCGAGTAGACGGTCAGCGCCTTCGTGGGCTGTCCGGTCTTTGCTAGTTGCTCGATCGTGCCTTGGGGGACGTCCCACAGCTCGAGCTTTCGTCGGGCCGCGGCGGCGAGGCCGGTGTCCCCGCGCGAGGGTGCTCCTGAGTCATGGGTCTCGGGGCTGAGCCTCCTCGCGAGGAGGTACTCTTCTTGGGCGGCGAAGAGCTCCGGGCTGTACATGGTAAAGAGGGGATCCCCCCGCTTCACGGTCTTTCCAACGTAGTCGACGTACACGCGCTCGACGAAGCCCGATACCTTGACGTTCACGCGGCGTACGCGCGTCTCGTCCACGACGATCCGCCCGACCGTTCGCCACGCTCCGCCCACCGCGCCGCGCGTCACCGTGGCGGTGCGGAGGCCGATGAGCTGCTGCTGCGCGAGGTCGATCTCGGCGGTCGCGAGGCCCTGCACCGGGGCCGCGTCGGAGGGCTGCGCGGCCTCCTCGTAGACCGGCAGATAGTCCATGCCCATCTCGTCCTTGCGAGGCACGGGGGAGGTCTGGCGAGGATCCATGGGGGAGCGATATCCGATGATCTTCCGCTCGGCCGGCGCCGTTGACGGAGCGGCTCCTTTGGGTGGCTTGTCGAGCGGCACGAGCTTCATGCCGCAGATGGGGCACGTGCCGGGGTGGTCCTGCACGATCGAAGGGTGCATTGGACACGTGTACAGCGCACCCTTCTCGGCGGCGTGCGGGGTGGCAGAGGCCGCGCTGGGGAGCGCCGCGCGCGTCACGATCACCGCGACCGTGGAAGAGAGCGCCGAGCTCACGACGATCGCCGCGAGCAGCGCGCCGACTCCGAAGGAGCGCGCCGGCCGCGGCACGCCGCTCGGCGCCTCGACCTCCGGCTCTTCGCGTGGCGCGCGTGGTGGTGGCGGTGGCGAGGGCGGTGCAGATGCAGGTGGCGACGGCTCACCGGTGGGATCGGTCGTGCCCGGGTCGGTCACATGCCCCCCGTAGACGCTGCAGCCGTCGTGCCACGAACGTCGCCCGGCGCGGTCGTCTCCGAGAGGCTCACCTCGGCCTCGGAGATCAGGATGCGGTGCGCCGCGGCGAGCGCCTCGAGGTAGGCGCGGGTGTCCGCCACGGAGCCCGTGCTCGCCTCGAGCACCGCCGCGAGCGGGACGCGGCCTACCTTGTACTGCGTGAGCGTGCTCTCGGCGGTGGCCTCCGACTGGGTGAGCAGCCCTCGCGCGTACACGTCGAGGATGCGAAGCAGCGCGACGAACGTGGTGTGTCGCTCCGCGCTCCGGAGGCGGACGACCTGCTCGAACGCGGCCGCGGTCTTGCGCGCGGCCTCCTCGCGGGCGCGCCCCTCGACCACCGCGCGGCTCTGCTTGTCGCCTGAGAACACCGGGACCGGCGCGCCCAACGTGACAGCCCACATCGGTGGGAGCTGCCCTCGGACCATGAGCCCCGCGCCCACCGTGAGGTCGGGGTAATAGCCCTTCCCTGCGAGCGACACCGCCTTCCCGGTGCGAGCAATCTCGAGGCGCGCGGCCTCGAGCTCCGGGCTCTTGCCAAGCGCGCGGGCGGTCGAGAACTGCCCCTCCAGGCTGGAAGGCGCGGGGAGGTCCGACAGCTTCGTGTTCACGGCGATGGGCTCGTCGAGCGGCCGATTCCGCAGTCGGTTCAGGCTCTGCTCGCGGGCCCGGACAATTCCCATGTACGCGAGGTGCCGCTGCTTGTTTCGCAAGAGCTCGAGCTCGGCGCGAAGAACATCGGACTGAGGTGCCTTGCCAGTCTCGTAGAGAATGCGCGCGACCTCGGCCGAGTGCCCAAGGAGCCCGTCGAGGCGACCATGGAGCTCCAGGTGTTCGCGCGCGAGCAAGAGGTCGATATAGGCCCTTCGCACGTCGGCCTCTGCCGAGAGGCGCGCCCGCGTGACCTGGGCCTTCGCCACCACCGCGCCTATGGCCACCAGCTCGGCGCGCAAATCGCGCTTTCCAGGCCAGGGAAAGGTCTGCTGAGCCATGAAGGAGACGAAGCTCGTGCCCTGCCTTCCTATCTCGATGCTCGTGAAGCCGTCGTTCTGGATGCCTATCTGGAACATCGGATCGGGCAGGGCGCCCGCCTGGGGAATGCGCTCGCGCTCGGCGCGTACCAAGGACTCCGCGCTCGCGAGCTCGGGTCGAGCGCGCAGGCTCTCGTCGATGAGCCTCGCGAGCAGCGGGTCTGTCGGGAGGGCTGTCGGGAGAGGCGCGGGGAGCGGTCCCGGCCCTTCCGCGCGGGACGTTGGCGCGAGGAGGAGCACGGAAGCGGCGAGCGTCCCGGCGAGCACGACTCGGCTCGTCCACCCTTGCGCTAGCGCGTGCAGTCGACCGCGGAACCGGGCTGGAGGACACGAGCGACGACGAGGCGCGAGGGCGTGCACCATTTTGCTGAGGGGTGTGCGGCTGCGAAGAATGGGCGGGAGGGGAAGCTCTGGGTGGAGCGGCGTTCAGCACAGGTAGCCGCGGAACGGCGGAGCGTGACAGGAAAGCTGCGCCTCCCCGTGGATAAACTCCCGTCGCCCGCGCGCCGTGAGTGCGCCTACCATGTGCGCGCATGTACCTCTTCGAGAACGACGAGCACGCGGAGCTCCGCCGCAACACGCGGCGCTTCGCCGAGACGCGCATCGCCCCCTTCGCGCACGCGTGGGAGGAGGCCTGTGAGTTCCCGCGCGAGCTCTACGTCGAGGCCGCGCAGGCGGGCTTCCTCGGCGTCGGCTACGCCGAGGCGCTCGGCGGGGCGGGCGGCGACATCACGCACACGCTCGTCGCGGCCGAGGAGCTCGTGCTCGCCGGCCACTCGGTGGGCACGTGCGTTGGCCTTGGCAGCCACGGCATCGCGCTGCCCCCGATCGTGCGGCACGGCACCCCCGAGCAGCAGGTCCGCTTCGTGTCCCCCGTGCTGTCCGGCGAGAAGATCTCGGCGCTCGGCATCACCGAGCCCGGCGGCGGCAGCGACGTCGCCAACCTGCGCACGACGGCGGTCAGGAGCGGCGATCACTTCGTGGTGAACGGCGCGAAGACCTTCATCACGTCCGGCTGCCGCGCCGATCTCGTCACGCTCGCGGTGCGCACCGGCGGCCCCGGCCACGGCGGGATCTCGCTGCTCGTGGTGGAGCGCGGCACTCCAGGCTTCACGGCAGGCAAGAAGCTGAAGAAGACCGGCTGGTGGGCGAGCGACACGGCGGAGCTCGCCTTTGAAGACTGCCGCGTCCCGGTCGCGAACCTCATCGGCGATGAAAATATGGGCTTTTACGCCATCATGATGAACTTCGCGAGCGAGCGCATTTACCTCGCCGGGCAGTGCGTCGCCATCGCCGAGCTCGCGTACCGCGAGTCGATTCGCTACGCGAAGGAGCGCCAGGCCTTCGGGAAGTCGATCATGGGTTTCCAGGTGACCCGCCACAAGCTCGCCGACATGGCGAGCCGCCTCGCCGCCGCCCGCGCGCTCACCGGCGAGGTCACCACCCGCTACGTACGGGGCGAGGACGTGACGGGCCTCGCGGCGAAGGCGAAGAACGTCGCCACGGACATGTGCTCCTTCGTTTGCGACGCCGCGGTGCAGGTCCACGGGGGCAACGGCTACATGCGCGAGACCCTCGTCGAGCGGCTGTTCCGCGACGCGCGGCTCTACCCCATCGGGGGCGGCACACGCGAGATCATGAACGAGATCATCTCGAAGGTGGAGGGCTACGCATGACCCACGATCTGCTCGCGCGTGTGCCGCGGCACGTGCTCCACATCCGCGACGTGCTGGCGAAGGCGGGCAAGCGCTCGTGGGTGGTGGGCGGCTGCGTGCGCGATCTGCTCCGCGGCAAGGAGCCCTCCGACTGGGACGTGTGCACCGACGCGCTCCCGGCCGAGCTCCTGCGCATTTTCCCTCGCGCCATCCCCACGGGCATCGAGCACGGCACGGTCACCGTGGTGCTCGATCATCAGCACTACGAGGTGACCACGCTGCGCGGCGAGGGCGCCTACTCCGACGGGCGCCGCCCCGACGCCGTGCACTTCGTGAACGACATCGAGCACGACCTCGCGCGCCGCGATTTCACGGTGAACGCCATCGCGATCGACTCGGCCACCGGCGCGCTCGTCGACCCGTTTGGCGGGCGCGACGACCTCGCCGCGCGGATCCTCCGCGCCGTGGGCAAGCCCGAAGAGCGCTTCTCGGAGGACGGCCTGCGCGTCCTCCGCGCGGCGCGGTTCTGCGCGACGCTGGGGTTCACCCTCGATCCCGCGACCAAGGCGGCGATCGAGCCCACGCTGGACACCTACCGCAAGGTCAGCCCGGAGCGCGTGCGCGACGAGTGGATGAAGGCGATGAAGGCCGACAAGCCCTCGATCGCCTTCGACGTCATGCGAGAGACCGGGATCCTCGCCGTCTCCTGCCCCGAGCTGCTCGAGGGCTTTGGCCTCGCGCAGAACCGGCACCACTCCTACGACGTGTGGCGCCACGGGATGGAGTGCATGGACGCCTGCCCGAAGGAGCCCGTGCTCCGCCTGGCGGGCCTCTTCCACGACGTGGGCAAGCCGCGCAGCCGCGCCTTCAGCGACAAGACCCAGGATTACACCTTCTACGATCACGACCGCATCGGCGCCGAGATGGTCGACCCCATCTGCGCGCGCCTGCGCTTCTCGAACGACGAGCGCGCGCGCATCGCGCACCTCGTGAGGCACCACCTGTTCCACTACGACGGGTGGACCGACGCGGCCGTGCGCCGCTGGATTCGACGCGTGGGGCGCGAGCACTTGGAGAGCCTCTACGCGCTGAACTGCGCGGACCTCGAAGCCAAAGGGCCCGATGTGCCCGGCCACGATCCGAGCTTGGGCCCGGCGCCGCTCGAGCTGCTCAAGGCCCACGTCGAGCGCGTGCTCGCCGAGGGGACCGCGCTCAGCACCCGCGATCTCACCATCAACGGGCACGACCTCATGCGCGAGCTCGGGCTGCCTCCAGGCAAGCTGCTCGGTGTGCTGCTCGGCGAGCTGCTCGAGGAGGTCACGACCGATCCCACGCTGAACGAGCGGGGCCGCCTGCTCGAGCGCGCCCGCGAGCTCCGCGCCGCGGCCGAGGGCAAGCGTCCGGCCTGAGCCACGCGAGGAGCTTCAGTCGAGCAGAGCTCGCGCCGACACGACCTCGTTGCGGGCGGCCCACGCGAGGAGATCGTCGGCCTCGGCGCGGAGCCACGGCTGGGTCATGTCGCCCGGGTGGAGCGCCACGCGGGTAGGGAGGGCGTAGGCGAGCGGCCGCGCCGCGCGGCAGAACAGCACCGTCGAGAGTTCGCGCGCGGGTGCGGCTCGCGAAATTCAGCACGAGGCTGCGGCGACGCGTGCCTGCCACCGGATCGCTCACGGACAGGTGATCTTCCGTGTAGCGTACACCTAGTTCGGCGAGCTCCCCCGCGAGCCAGGCCGGAGCCGACCACGCGGGCGGGACGAACCCGTCGATCGTGAGCCCCGCGGCCTCGAGGACCCGAGCGCCGTCCCGCAGGCGCTGCCGGGCCTCCGCGCGGGTCACGTCGGACATCTCCGCCTCGCCCGCCGAGACCACCCGCTGCGCGAAGAACCGGGCCGCTCCCGTGGGCTTCCCGTCGCCGCCCTCGCCCTCGTTGGCGCCGCGTGAGCGGTGAAAGTAGCCGTGGAGGAAGATCTCGTGCCCCTCCGCCTGGAGCCCGCGGAGGCGCGCGGCGTACCGAGGGCGCTCCGCGAGCGGCGCGCGCCCGTGGAAGTTCGGCACGACGAGGAGGCCCGGCCTCAGGCCGTGCTTCGCGCACAGGGCGAGCGCGTGCTCCACCTCCGCGTCCCACGCGGGGGACACGTCGTGGATGGAGACGTGCACACGCGCTCCGCCGCGCAGCGAGGCGAGTCGCACGGGCCGCGCGCGCTCAGTGCTTCTTGGCCGCCTGGACCTTGCCGACCTCTTCGAACTCGGTCTCGAAGAGCGAGAGCTGCGAAACCACGATGTCGAGGTTGCGCTCGTTCATCTCGTTGCGCTCGGCGCGGCCCATGTCGCGCATCTGGCGCTTGATCTCGCCGAGGCGGTCGCAGATTTGTCCGAGCTTGGCGTAGTCGACGCTCGCGCGGTTCTTGTCGGCGTAACCGGCGCGGTACTCTTCGAACAGCTCGTTGGCGGCGCCGCCGAGGGCGCCCATGATGTCCGGGAGGGTCGTGCCCTGGCGCGCCTTGCGGATCTCGGTGACCTCGCCCTCGTAGACCGCGAGCCGCTCGGCCACGATCTCCATGTTCTTCAGGTGGTAGTCCTCGTTGAGGCCCGCCTTCTTGAGCTTCTCCATGCGGGTCTTCACGCTCTTCAGCGAGTCGACCACGCGCATGAGGAGCGCGGGCCGGCGGCTCACGCGCGACTGCCCGGCGAAGTGGGTCTGGTAGACGGCGAACTGCTCGTTCGCGAGCGTGGCGAGGAGGCCCGCCTGCTCCTCCGCCGTGCCCTGCTTCTGCGCCTTGTCGATCTCGCGGAGCTCGGCCGTGTACTGGGTGTGCGCCTGGCGCACCACGTCGAGGTCACGCGCGAAATCTGCGATGTTCTTCTCCTCGAGGAGGCCGGTCATGCGCTTTTGGATGGCCTTGAGCTCCTCGATCATCTCGGCGAGCAGGGCCATGTCGCGGGTCGCCCGGTTCTGGCCGGCGAAGTGACGCCCGTAGCGCGCGAACGTGAAGTTGGCGTCGGTCGCCTCGGTGGCGAACTCGTCGAACAGCGGGCCGGCCTCTTGGGCCTTCAGGATCGCGCCGCGCTCGGTCTCGTAGAGGGCGAGCGTGTTGCCCGCCTCCTCCTTGAGCGAGATGAGCTCGGGCCCCTGCACGGCGGCCGGGATCGAGCTTGCGCGCGCCACCACGTCCTTCAGGCGCTTGATGAGGCCGTCGAGCTGCGCGACGTCGCGCGTCTGCCGTGACTGGCCGGAGAAGTCGGCCTCGTAAATACTGGTGATGAGGTCGAGATCGCGCCGCAGGGTTTCGAGGAGGTTCGTCGACATGGGGTTGGGCTCTTAGCAAGGGTTGGTTCGCGGTGCGAGCGGTTCCTCCGGTGGGTGGCGCGGCGTGGCGCGACGTCTGCGAGGGCGCTCCCCCCTCGCGCTCCCCCCTCGCGTTCCCCTTGGTTGGTGCGTGCGTGTGGCCTACGCCCGGGCGAGAAGCTCGGTGTAGACCGCACGCAAGAGGTCGAACTGGCCCTCGGCCGACGGCAGCTCCGCCACGCGCGCCCGCGCCGCGCGAGATAGTGCTGCCTTGGGGCGCCCGAGCAGCCTCGAGGTCGCCTCGGCGCAGGCGCGCGCGTCGCCGCTCGGGTAGGTCTCGGCGTACTCCGGGCGGGCGAGCTCCGCGGCCCCCCCCTCGTCGGGCACCACCACCGGCAACCCCTGGGCGAGGGCCTCCGCGATCGAGAGGCCGAAGGTCTCGACCGAGCAGCCGTGGACCAGCGCGTCGGCGCTCGCGAGGGCCGACGCCAGCCGCCCACGGTCCTTCTCGAACCCCGGCATGCGCACATGGGGCCCCGCGAGGCGCTCGAGCCGCGCGCGCTCGGGGCCGTCGCCGAAGAGGACGAGGGTGTGGGGCAGGGACCGCGCGAGCTCGGCGGAGGCCTCGAGCACCACCTCCCAGCGCTTCTCGAGCGCGAAGCGGCCGACCCCGACGAGCAAGGGGCCGGGCCGCCCCTGCCGGAGCTCATCCCCGCGGTCGGCGGGCGCCGGCTCGAGGTCGACCCCAAACGGCACGTGCCGGACCCGCGGCACCCCGTGCGAGGTCAGCTTCGCGCGTTGCCCCTCCGACGCTACGAGCGTCGCGTGGACCCGTTCTCCGAGGGCTCGGACGAGCCGCCATCCCGGTCGAACGAGGGCCAGAGGCCTCAACCAGGACGGCGCAAGTGCGTAAAATTCGGCCCACATGGGGGGTAGTGCCCCCAGCTTCCAGGTGGCCACGGAGGCGTACGTGTCCAGAAAATCGGAGTGCCACCGGAAGGTCCGGACACCAAAGTCGCGGTCCGGACACCCGAGGGCCGCGATGGCGCCCATGTAGGGAGAGTGAATCTCGAGAACGTCGGGCCGCTCCCGGGCCACGATCTCCCGAATCCTTCGCACCCCCGGGAAGGCGTGGTAGGTGGGGTCATACGGCATGTTTGGGCCACGAACGCGAATGATCCGTGCGCTCCCGGGGCTCCGTGCTAGCAGACGGTCGCGCACGCGCGTCTCGTCATCGGCTCGCCCGGGCGCCACCACGACGTGCTCGTCTCCCCTTTGGCACAGAACATGACTTTTGGCCTCTAGATGGCTTCGAACACCGCCTCCCCTCTCGGAATAGAACTCGGTGACGTCCAGGACCTTCACGGTCCCTCCGTGACGAGCATCGGCCCCCGCCGCGCTGGAAATGACGGCACTTCGCGTGAAGCGCGAGACCGCTCCGCGCCCGACGTCCTCGGCTCCAGGCGCGCCGCGCGCTCCGGGTTCTCCGCCGAGCACGTCGCCTCAGGGCACGGGCTCGATCTCAGCCGGGTGGCGCCGTTCGCGGCGCTCGCCGCGCGCCAAGGGCGCCCACTGCGTGTCGCTATTCTCAGTGATTTCACGCGTATACCTTACGCCAACGGCGCCGCTTTCCAGACCCGTTTTCTCTACCAGGAGCTCACCCGGTGCGGCCATGAGGTGACCGTCATTGGCCCCCATGATCCGGATGCCACCCCCGAGGATCTGGCCCCGGGCACCATCGAGCTGCCGAGCCTACCCCTCAAGACCTACCCTGGGGTCTACATCCCGATGCCTCTCGAGTCGTGGGTGTACAAGATCGCCCGCTTCGACTTCGACATCGTCTTCGCGCAGACCACCACGCTGCTCATGGAATTCGGCGTGTGGCTCCGGAAGATGCGGGGCATCCCGCTCTTGTGCGTGAACACCACGCACCTCGCCGCCGCGTACGAGGTGCTCCTCCCCGAGCGCCTCTCCAAGGTGCCCGCCATCCACGCCGGCCTCGAGGTCACGTTGAAGCGCCCCTACGAGCGCCTCTTCGCGAAGGTCTATAACGACTCCGACGGCCTCATCGTGCTGAGCGAGGGCCTGCGCAGCTACTGGCGCGAGCGTGGCGTCACCGCGCCCATCCACGTCGTTCCCCGGGCCGTGCAGCCCGAGATCTTCGACAAGCCGCTCGGCGAGGACCCGTACCAGGCGTTCCTCGGGGAGACGCCCCATTTCGACGGCGCGCGGTTGCTCTGCGCCGGTCGGCACACGCGCGAGAAGGCGCAAGATCGCGTCATTCGCATCTTCGCTCGGCACGTCGCGCCGAAGGACCCCCACGCCACGCTCACCATGCTGGGCGACGGCCCTGAGCGAAGCTACTACCAGCGCGTGGCGAGTGAAGAGGGCGTCGAGGCGCGGGTGTTCTTCCCGGGTGAGGTGCCCTTCACGCGGATGGTCGACTACTACGGCTACGCCGACGTCTTCGTCCACGCGTCGCTCAGCGAGACCTACGGGAACGTGATGGGCGAGGCCTTGTGGTGCGGGACGCCCACTGTGGCCTACGCCGACGGCATGGGCGTCAGCTCGCAGATCCGCGACGGCGTGAACGGCGTGCTCCTCGCCCCCGGCTCGGGCACGCAGTCCGAGGCCCAGGCCGACGCCGCCTTCGGTCGCGCCGTGCTGCGCATCCTCGCCGATCCGGAGGGGCGCGCGCGCCTCGGCACGATGGCGAGCAAGCTGTCGCGCGAGCGGTGCTCTCCGCTCGCCGTGCAGGAGCGCCTCGCCGACACGTTCCGCTCGGCGCAAGATCACGCGGGCGCTTGCGGTCTCCGGCCTAGCGTGCGGCGCCCGCTGCCCATGCAGTGGCTCACGACCTTCCAGCACTTCCGCTCGTGGGCCACGATCAACGCGGGCGTGTACCTGGCAGGCCACATTCGCCCTGCGCCCGAGAAGACCCGCCGCGGGCGCATGCACCCGCAGATCGGGCGCTGAGCGGCGCGTCACGTCGCCGCGAAGTGGCTCACGGCCGGGCCCGCGCGCTAACGTTCGCGACGTGCCGCCTCCGAGTCCTCCTCCTCACGTGCGCTTCGCCGCGTTCGCTGCGTTCGCGGCGGCGGCGCTGACGGGCTGCTCCCACGCGTCCGAGGCGAGCCCCAGCAGCGTCGATGCCGCCCCGGGATCGGCCCAGCCGATTGGCGAGGAGCGAGACGCCGCGCCCGAGCCCAAGGCGGCCTCCGACTGCCCCCCGGTGTCCCGGGACGAGGCCTGGCTGGCGATCGACGCCGACGCCCCCGAGCTCCCCACCATCGACGACCCCGCCAAGAACCTCGCGCGGTTCTATCGGCGGTGGGCTGAGGTCGCGCGGGGCCGATCGAGGCGCGCGCTGCGCATCGCGGTGTATGGGGACTCGAACCTGACGCTCGACGGCCTCACGGGCCTGCTGCGCCGCGCGTTTCAGGCGCGCTACGGCGACGCTGGGCACGGGTTCGTCGCCCTCGGGAAGCCGTGGGGGTGGTACCGACACCACGACGTGGTCCACGCGTCGTACGAGAACATGTGGAAGTTCTACGCGACCACCACCGCGCCCGCGCCGGACAACCAAATGGGCTTCTCCGGCATCGCCGTCGAGGCGGTGTCTCCCGGCGCCCAGACCTGGGTGGGAACGGCCGCCGATCCCGACGCACCCATCGGCAAGACCGCGAGCCACTTCGGGGTGTACTTCCTGAAGCGCCCCGGCGGCGGGCCGTTCGAGATCCGCGTCGACGGCAAGGGCGTGAAGGAGGTGTCGACGCGCTCGAGCGAGACCGAGCTCGGCTACGACGAGCTCACGGTGGAGGACGCGCCGCACAAGGTGACGTACGTCGCGAAGGGGACCGTGAGGCTCCTCGGCGCCACGCTCGGG
This sequence comes from Myxococcales bacterium, assembly GCA_016720545.1. NCBI lineage: Bacteria > Pseudomonadati > Myxococcota > Myxococcia > Myxococcales > Myxococcales bacterium. The sequence goes on along the minus strand of JADKKK010000034.1, from coordinate 455,567 downwards.
CGCGACGCGCCGAACAGCGTGACCGTCGACTCGCTCGGCGTCGGCTCGCTCAACGCGTGGGCGCTCGCTCGGCTCGACACGCAGGTGAACCGCGCGATGCTCGCGCACCGCGACTTTGATCTCGTGATGTTCCTCGTGGGCACGAACATGTACGCGCTCGAGAAGCACCACGAGTGGATGGGCCGCGTCATTCGCCACCACCGCCTCGCCACGCCCGAGGTGCCGCTTCTGTTCTTTTCGCCGCCCGACATCACGCTCGGCAACAAGGGGCGCAAGACGGATCCCCGAATCCACAAGGTGGCCGAGCAGCTCCACGACATCGCGCGCGAGCACGGCGCCGCGTTCTGGGACTTCCACGCCGCCATGGGGGGCGATCGCTCGATCGTCGCGTTTCGTCAGAAGAAATGGGCGCAGGCGGACATCATCCACTTCACCGACGAGGGCAGCTTCTTCATGGGGCGGAGGGTGCTCCTCGCGCTATGGCGGGGCTTCCTGGCGGCGCTCGACAGCGACCCGAACCTCGCGTGCGGTAGCCCCGCGAGGTAGCTCGGCGCCCGACGGCACCAAGTTCGAGCTTGCCGCGCGCAAAAGGCTCTGGCGTACCCCCGGAAGCTTGCCGTTCGCGCGCCCGAAGCCTATGGTCCGTAGGTCTACCCGATCGATTCACGCGGAGAAGCAGGCCTTGGAGCGCAGGCGCGACGACCACCACAGCGGCAACCTCAACTGCTCTTTTTGCGGGAAATCGCAGAAGGAAGTGAAGAAGCTCATCGCCGGCCCCACCGTCTACATCTGTGACGAGTGTATCGGCTTGTGCAACGACATCATCGCCGAAGAGGTCGAGAAGGACGAGCCGCACGCCGGCTCCGCGCCCATCCCGAAGCCGGCGGAGATCAAGGTCATCCTCGACGAGTACGTCATCGGGCAGGACCGCGCGAAGAAGGTCCTCTCTGTCGCGGTGCACAACCACTACAAGCGCATCGAGTCGAAGGTCTCGTCCGACGAGGTCGAGCTGTCGAAGAGCAACATCTTGCTCCTCGGCCCCACCGGCTCGGGCAAGACGCTCCTCGCGCAGACCCTCGCGCGTATCCTCAGCGTGCCGTTCGCCATCGCGGACGCGACCACGCTGACCGAGGCCGGATACGTAGGCGAGGACGTCGAGAACATCATCGTCCAGCTCGTGCAGAACGCCGACCAGGACATCGATCGCGCGCAGCGCGGCATCGTCTACATCGACGAGATCGACAAGATCTCGCGCAAGAGCGACAACCCCTCCATCACCCGCGACGTGTCGGGGGAAGGCGTGCAGCAGGCGCTGCTGAAGATCATCGAAGGCACGGTGGCCAACGTGCCGCCGAAGGGCGGGCGCAAGCACCCCCAGCAGGACTTCCTCCAGGTCGACACCACGAACATTCTCTTCATTTGCGGCGGCGCCTTCGTGGGCCTCGACCAGATCGTCCAGCGCCGCATAGGTCAGCAGAACCTCGGCTTCGGCGCCGACGTGAAGAGCAAGAAGGACTTCAAGCTCGGCGACCTCTTCGCCAAGGCGCAGCCGGAAGATCTCCTCAAGTTTGGACTCATTCCCGAGTTCATCGGCCGTCTGCCGGTCATGGCGACGCTTCACGAGCTCACCGAGGACACCCTCGTCGACATCCTCACCAAGCCGAAGAACTCGCTCGTCAAGCAGTTCCAGAAGCTCTTCGAGATGGACGGCGTGAAGCTGAAGTTCACCAAGCAGGCGCTCACGGCGGTCGCGAAAGAGGCCCTCGCCCGGAACGCGGGCGCGCGTGGTCTGCGCGCCATCCTCGAGGGCGCGATGCTGGACATCATGTACGACATCCCCAGCCGCTCGAACGGCATCAAGGAGGTCGTCATCAACGAAGAGGTGATCACCAAGGGTGACGCGCCGCTCATCGTCTATGCCAAGGAAGCCGAGCTCGCCTGACGCGACGGGCTCCCTCGCGGCCTCACCCCCGCCGCCGAGCTCGGGCCCCGACTACCGCGAGGTGGCGTCGTGTGCGTGCTACCACGCCCGGCGCGCGGCGCGGGTCGTCACGCAGCTGTTCGACGCCGAGCTGGCCCACGTCGGCCTCCGTGCCACGCAGTACGCGGTGCTCTGCGTGCTCGCCGGGCGCAGGCGCGGCGAGCCGCCGCCGTCGATGGTGGAGCTCGCCGAAGAGCTGCTCGTGGAGCCTTCAGCCCTCTCGCGCAACCTCGCGGTCCTCACGCGGCGGGGCCTCGTGGAGCTCACGCCGCTCGGGGATCGCAGGCAGCGCGGGGTCGCCCTCACGTCCAAGGGGCAGCTCCTCTTCCGGCAGGCCTTCCCCCACTGGAAGCGCGCGCAGGACCGCCTCGCCGCGCGCCTCGGGGCCGGGCGCCTCCCCGCCGCGCTCGGCGTGCTCCGTGAGCTCTCCCAGGGCGAGCCCGCGCCTGCCCTTGACGCTGCCCGCGCTGAAATGCGTGTGCACGCAGCGATCACGCCCGGTTAGCCAAGGGATCCTGCCGGCCCCGGCGGCGCGCTCGTCGTGGTCATGACCTCGGGCCAGCTGTTCCGCGTCTCGCCGTGAAGCCGGGCCGAGCGCCGCGTCGCGAGCTTGGGTTTTCTCCCGAGCCGGGATAAACCGGAGGGGATGTTCTTCAAGAGCGACTCCGAGAAAAAAGCCGCGCTCGGCGCGAGCCGCCGCGTGGTCCCGCTGCTCCCGCTGCGCGACATCATCGTGTTCCCGCACATGGGCAGTCAGCTGTTCGTGGGTCGCGAGCGCTCCATCGCCGCGCTCGACGCCGCGATGACCCGCGACAAGGACATCTTCCTCGCCGCGCAGAAGAACGCGAAGACGAACGAGCCCACGCCGGAGGACATCTTCGCGGTCGGCACGATCGGCACCGTGAAGGAGCTGCTCCGGCTGCCGGACGGCACGGTGCGCGTGCTCGTGGAGGGCAAGCGCCGCGCGAAGATTCGCAAGTTCGTCCACACCGACGAGTTCTTCCTGGTCGAGGTCGACGAGATCCCCGAGGTGTCGCAGAAGGGCGTCGAGCTCGAGGCGCTCATGCGCAGCGTGCACGCGGCGTTCGAGATGTACGTGAAGCTGAACAAGAAGGTCCAGCCGGAGGTGCTGATGCACGTCCAGACCCTGGACGACGCGGCCAAGCTCTCCGACGCCATCGTCGCGAACCTGCCCACGGTGAAGCTCGCCGATCGGCAGTCGCTCCTCGAGGACGACGACCCCGCGAAGCGCCTCGATCGTCTCCACGAGCTGATGCAGGCCGAGATCGAGATTCTCCAGGTGGAGAAGAAGATCCGCTCGCGCGTCAAGAAGCAGATGGAGAAGACTCAGAAGGAATATTACCTGAACGAGCAGATGCAGGCGATCCAGAAGGAGCTGGGTGGCGGCGAGCGCGACGAGTTCAAGAACGAGATCGCGGAGATCGAAGAGCAGCTCAAGGCCAAGACCATGAGCCGCGAGGCGCAGGGCAAGGTCAAGAAGGAGCTGAAGAAGCTCAAGATGATGCACCCCACGAGCGCCGAGGCGACCGTGGTGCGAAACTACATCGACTGGATTCTCTCGTTGCCGTGGTCCGACAAGTCGGAGGACGCGCACGACCTGGCCGCGGCCGAAGAGATCCTCGACGCCGACCACTACGGCCTGAAGAAGATCAAAGAGCGCATCCTCGAGTACCTCGCCGTGCAGGCCCTCACGGGGAAGCTGCGCGGTCCCGTGCTGTGCCTCGTGGGGCCGCCGGGCGTCGGCAAGACGAGCCTCGCGAAGAGCATCGCGCGGGCCACCAATCGCAAGTTCGTGCGCCTCGCGCTCGGCGGCGTGCGTGACGAGGCCGAGATCCGCGGGCACAGGCGCACGTACATCGGCGCGATGCCCGGAAAGCTCATTCAGTCGATGAAGAAGGCGGGCACCAACAACCCGGTGTTCCTCCTCGATGAGGTCGACAAGATGTCCGCCGACTTCCGCGGCGACCCGGCCTCTGCGCTGCTCGAGGTGCTCGACCCGGAGCAGAACAGCACGTTCAACGACCACTACCTCGATCTCGACTACGACCTCTCCGACGTGATGTTCATCACGACGGCGAACACGCTGTCGGGCATCCCGGTGCCCCTCCAGGACCGCATGGAGATCATCCCGCTGTCGGGCTACACCGAGTTCGAGAAGATGAACATCGCGGTGAAGTACCTCGTGCCGCGGCAGAAGAAAGAGAACGGCCTCGAGGGGCTGGACGTGACCATCACCGACGCGGCCCTCCGCACGACCATCCACCACTTCACGCGCGAGGCCGGCGTGCGCTCGCTCGAGCGCGAGGTGTCGAGCGTGTGCCGCAAGGTCGCGCGGAAGATGGTCGCCGACGGGAAAGAGCAGTCGATCCTGGTCGACGCGAAGGACATCCCCAAGTACTTGGGCGTGCCCAAGTACACGCTCGGCAAGAAGGAAGCGCACGACGAGGTGGGCCTCACGAACGGCCTCTCGGTCACCAGCATGGGCGGCGGCGAGCTGCTCGCGTGCGAGGTCGCCGTGGTGCAGGGCAAGGGCAAGCTGGTGATCACCGGCCTGCTCGAGAAGGGCATGGAGGAGAGCGCGCAGGCGGCCATGAGCTACGTGCGCTCCCGCGCGCAGGTGCTCGGCCTCGAGCCCGAGTTCTACCAAAAGGTCGACGTGCACGTTCACTTCCCCGAGTTCATCCGGAAGGACGGCCCGAGCGCGGGCGTCACGATGGCCACGTCGCTCGCGAGCGCGCTCATGCGAGTGCCCGTGCGCCGCGATCTGGCCATGACCGGCGAGGTCACGCTCCGCGGCCGCGTGCTCCCGATCGGCGGCCTGAAGGAGAAGCTGCTCGCGGCCCACCGCAGCGGCATTTCTACCGTGGTAGTTCCTAGGGAGAACCGCAAGGACCTCCGCGAGGTGCCGCGCCGCGTGCTGAAGAGCACCCGCATCGTGCTCGTCGAGCACATGGACGAGGTGCTCCGCGAGGCGCTCTGCCTGCCCGACGTCGACGCGGTGTTCGGGCCTCGCCGCGAGGGCATGGAGTACGTGGGCGGCGAGCTCAAGACCTTCGGGGTGGTGCCGCCCGCGGCCCTCCCGAGGCCGGCGGTGCCCGCCCCGATCCCAGGCCACGCGTAACCACGCTCGAGGGGACGAGAGCCTAAGACCGCGCGAGCGGCGCGCGGCGGTCGCGCCAGGGGAGCTCTTCCTCGAGCACCTTGGAGAGCGCGAGCACGGTCCCATCCGCGTAGCGGCGGCCGATCAGCTGCACGCCGAGGGGGAGCCCGTCGTCGGTGAGACCTACGGGCACGGACGCGGCGGGCTGGCCCGTGATGTTCGCCGCCGCGGTGAACGCGCCGAGCTCCGCCGCCTTCGCGAAAATCCGCGCGGGCGGCTCGTCGGTGCGCGCGAGGCCGAGCTTGGGTGCGGGGCCGGCCACTGTGGGGGTGAGCACGATGTCGGCCTCGCCTTGCCACGCGAACAGCTTGCGCTCGAGCTCCAGGCGCAGCAGCTCGATTTCGGCCTTGTCGTGGTGACGTCCGGGCTCGGCGATCCAGCGTGTGACGGGCTGCGTGTCGCTCCACCGCACGAGCGGCGCGTCGGACGTGAGCTTCTGCCACAGCGGCAGGAAGCTCTCGAGCGTGAGCCCCGGGGTGTCCGGGAGCTCCGTGACCTCGTGCCCGAGCCGCTCGAGCAGCTTCGCGACGCGCAGGACGTGCTCGCGCGCGGCCGGGGTGACCTCGGCTACGTCGCTCTGCACCGAGAACCGCACGTGGAGCCGTCGCGGCGCCTCCATGGCGAGCTCTTGGAACGGGCGCGGAGGGGGCGGCGCCCAGTGGGGCTTGCCCACCGTGACACCGGCCATCACGTCGAGCATGGCGGCCGCGTCGAGCACCGTGTGGGCGAGCGGGCCGTCGGTGTAGAGCAGGGTCTCGTCGGGGAACCCGAAGGCGTTGCGCACGCGCCCGCGCGAGGGCTTCAAGCCGTAGAGGTGGTTGAACGCGGCCGGGATGCGCACGGAGCCCGCGCCGTCGCTGCCCTGGGCGATGGGCACGAGCCCCGCCGCCACGGCCGCGCCCGAGCCCCCGCTCGAGCCGCCTGCGCTGTGCGAGGTGTTCCACGGGTTCGCGGTGGGAGGGTGGATGTCCGGCTCGGTGATCGGCATCACGCCGTACTCGGAGGTGGCGAGCTTCCCGAGGAACACGAAGCCGCCCGCGCGGAGGCGGCTCGTCATGCGGTCGTCGAGGGGGGACCAGGTGACGCGCGCGCCCCGCGAGCCGAAGCGCGCCCGCTGCCGCGCCACGAGGTTCAGGTCCTTCACCGCGGTGGGCACGCCGAAGAACGGCGGGAGGGTCGCCCGGCCGCTCCGCGCGAGCGCGCGGTCCTTCTCCTTCGCGTCGCGGAGCGCCTCTTCGCGGAACACCGCGACGAAGGCTGCGATCGCGGGGTTCTTGCGCTCGATGCGTGCAAGATACATGGACACGAGCTCCTCGCTCGAGACCTCGCGCTTTCGGAGCAGGTCGACGAGTTCGAGGGCGGGCGAGTCGGCGACGTCCATGCCGGGTCGTTACCACGGCGCCGTCCGCCTGCGCGAGCCCAGCGGGCCGACGGTCGCGCCCGTTGCCAGCGTCGATTTTTTCGAGTCGGTCGTCGCGCCCGGGGGTATCAGTGAAGGATGCTCGACAAAGCCGTATCCAAGCGCCGCTTCAAGGGGATGCTCGCGCGGGTGTTCTCCGACGGCGTGGTCAACGACGCCGAGGCCGAGGAGGTCCGCGCGTTCCTCTCTTCGGGCGAGCTCACCCCCGACGAGGTGAAGGACGTCATCGCCGACTTCGTGCAGCTCACCTGGCGGGTCACCGTGGCCGACAGCGAGATCTCCGAGCGCGAGAAGGTGCGGCTCCGTGAAATCGTGCGCGTGCTCGAGATCCCGCAGAGCACCCTGCCGCCGGCCTGGGCGGAGGCGCTCCTCCAGCCGTGACCGCGTCCGGGCTCGACGGATAAACAGATCAGATCTTCTCTTGCGAGCGGGCTCGGCGCCTCGCGGCGAACCCGAGCGCGGCCGCGATGATCGTCGCGCCCGCGATGGGCTCGAGTGGGAGCCCTCGCGGCGGGACTCCGGCGATCGAGCACCCCTTCTTGGGCGGGGCCTCCTTTGGTGGGGCGCCCGCGGGCGGAGGTGGCGCGCTCGCGCTGGGGGCCGTGGCTGCGTCGAGGTTCGCGCTGTCCGCCGCGCCTGGGACCACCGGCGGCCCGCCTGGCAGGAACACGGCGAGGCTCGCCCCGCGCGTGGCGAACGCGGTCTTCTGGGCCACCCGCGGGGTCGAGGGCGCCGCACCGGTCGTGTCGGAGGCGGGGCGGGGCCCCCACACGCCGCGCCGCGGCTCCTTGCACGCGATCGGACCCGCCCACGAGTGGCGGATGGCGTACCGGCCTTGGAAGTTGTTGGTCGAGGCGGGCATCGCGCCCTGTTCGAGGCCGCCGTCGGGTCCGCTGCCGCGGCTCTCCCGTCCGCCGGCGATGGCGGGCGCCGCGCGGAACACGAGGTCGTCCCCCAGCGAGGTGGCGTCGTAACGCAGGTGCATGCGCGTGAGCACGTACGGCGTGCTCGCCTGTCGCGCGAATCCGCCGAGCCCGCCCACGCCGCCCAGGGAGCTAGGCGAGGGCGGCCCAGGATCGCCAGGGGTCAGCACGAGCGCGTAGGTGAGCGTCACCGCGCGGCCGCCGCTGGGGTCGGGGAACTGCAGCGCAGCGAAGCTCCGTTGGATGCACGCGCGCACGGAGTCGGAGAGACCGCCGGCGAGCGTGGTGCCCGCGTCTTCCGCCTTCGAGACCGCGCCGCTGGCGTCGATCGTGATGCGCGTCGAGACCCGCCCCGCGCCCTTCGGGCTGGCCTCGAGCCCACGCGCGTAGCAAGCGCGGAACCGACCGAACCCCTGCCGTACCACGCGGTCCACGACCGGTGGTGGCAGACCGCCCGTGTTCGTCGGGGTTTCGCCGCGGACGTTGGGGCGCGGCCCCGAGGAGACCGCGGACGCGCCTGCAGGGCGCAGCCCGTTCGTCCCGTCCGGGAGCACGTCGGCGCCGAGGGTGGCGAGATCGTTTCCGTCGAGCGTGGGCCCGGGGCATGGATCGCAGGTGCCGGCGTCCCACGCGTACTCCGTGACGACCGCCCTCGGTGTCTTCGCGACGGTGTCGTCGAAGAGGGCTGCGTAGAACTCACCGAACCGGCCGCGCGTCGCGTCGGACACGTCGAGGTTCGTGGGGATGGTGGCGTTCGGGTAGTTCGCGACCTCGAAGCGCTGGTGGCGCGCGAGCACGTTCACGATGAGGTCTTGCTTGCCCGACGAGTTGATGAGGCCGAGGCGCACGGGCAAGCTGAACGTGGCGCTGTCGTAGTGAAAGCGGAGCGGCGAGAGCGTGGCCCGGCCGCCCTCGAAGCGGACCTTCGCGGGGTCGACCTTCGCGACGAAGAACTTCATGCCGCTGGCGACGTACGGGCGGAAGAAGGGCTCGGCGCCGCTCGGGATGGCGTACTTCTCCTGCTTCAGCCAGGTGTCGAGGCCCGCGGCGTCGCGCGCCGAGAGGATCACCACCTCGTACTCGCCGACGCCGAACTTCGCCTCGACGCGCACGCCGAGATCGCGGGCCACGTCGCCTCTCCCGCCGACCGCCCCGAGCCCAATGCCGGTGCCCGCGCCGCCACCACCCTCGCCGATGCCCGAGAGGCCCAAGGCCTGCGGGCAGGGGTCCTGCTCCCAGTACTCGACGAGGCGAGGCGCCCCGAGGCGGTCGACCTTGTCGAACACCTCGCGAGGCAGCACCTTCACGCTCTCCTTCGTGAGGACCACCGGCACGGGGATGACGAGCGCGAACCGCTCGGGCGGACCCTTGTAGTCGTTCTGCATCGAGAGCACGGTCTTCGTGCCCTCGCGCATCAAGACGACCTGGGTCGCGTCGGCGACGAGCTTCGCGTCGGCGCCGGCCACGTAGAAGCCGCAGAACGCGCGAGCTCGGCTCGCGGCGAGGAGCGTGAGGGCGGCGGTGACCGACGCGCCAAGGAGGAGCGGGCGCAGGAGGGCGCGGGGCGGCATGGCTGGAGTGTACAGGAGCCCTGTCCACCGAGGCCGCGCCACGAGAGCGCGGACAAAAACAGAAGAGGCCGAAGGTGTCACCCCTTCGACCTCGACTGCGCTCGCGGCGACGGATCGTCGCGAGACTCGTGCTGCGTTGCGGGGCGGACGGGACTCGAACCCGCGGCCTCCGGCGTGACAGGCCGGCGTTATAACCGACTTAACTACCGCCCCAAACGTTACGCTATTCTACTCTGACAACTCGCAGTCTGGACCGCCAACCGTGGTAGGCGGGACAGGTCTCGAACCTGCGACATCCGGCTTGTAAGGCCAGCGCTCTACCACTGAGCTACCCGCCCGAACCCGACCCGACGCCTTTTAAGCTCCGATGCCAGACGGGTCAACAGAAAAACGTTCGAGGGTGCGCGGACCTGCCCGGAGTGGCCTGACCCACGCGTTCCCCTCGGGGTGTCGCGCGCGGCACCCGCGCACCGCGCGAAGTGTCACGCGCAGGGGAGGCGGCGCAGCGCGGCCTCTGGACGTCGACGGGCGTGGGCGGGCGGACGCGCGCGGGCGACTGCCCTAAACGCGACGCGAAGGGCTCGCGCGAGGCGGCGAAGGGCTAGAGTCCCATCGAGTCGCGGTTCGTATCAGAAGTCCGGTCTTCGGTGTCATTCCGAGGAGCGGGGGGGGAGCGAGGGGGTGCCCCGTCTTCGGCGGCGGCGGGCCCGTCCTCAACTCGGTCGTCGTTCCGCGCGGTGGAGGCGGCGCTTTGCGCTCAGGGGGCAGTGGTTTCGGGGGTGACCGCGCGAGAACGCCGACCCTCGAACATGAGTATCCTCCCACCGCCGCCGAAGACGGGACACCCCTCGCTCCCTTGTGGCGAAAGGCCGAGCCGCGCGACTTCTCGAAGGGATCACGCTTCCAGGGGACTAGCGCGAGGCGGCGCTCAGGCGCTCGCGCTTCACGTTGAAGATCCGGAGGGGCTTCTCTTTGCCCTTCAGGTGCGCGGCCGGGAGCTCTTCGTATTCGAACCGCGAGCCGAGGCGCGAGAGCGTGCTCTCGCTGATGATGATCTGCCCCGCCAGCGCCGCCCCGCAGAGGCGGGCGCTCGTGTTCGCCGTGTCGCCGATGACGGTGTAGCTGAGCGCCTTCGAGCTGCCGACGTAGCCGGCGACCAGGGGCCCCGTGTGGATGCCGATGCCGACGGCGAGCGGGGGGTGGTCCTCGTCGATGAGCCGGCGGTTGAAGCGGCCGAGCGCCTCCATCTGGTCGAGCGCGCACTGCACGCTGCGGACGGCGTCGTCGGGGCGCAGGACGGGCGCTCCCCAGAACGCCATGATGCCGTCGCCCATGAACTTGTCGAGGGTGCCCTCGTAGCGGAAGATCTGCTCGACCATCTGCTCGAAGTACTCGTTCAGCAGGTCGAGGATGGCCCCCGCCGGGGCGCCCTCGCTCATGCTCGTGAAGCCGCGGATGTCGCTGTTGAAGACGGTGCAGTCGGGGATCGAGATGCCGCCCTTCTTGATCTCGAGCTTGCCGCTCAAGACCTGCTCGGCGACGTTCGGAGAGAGGAGGCGCGAGAACCGCTCGCGGCTCACGATCTCTTGCTCGATCTTCTTCGCGAGGAGCGTGTTCTCGATGAACATCGAGGCCTGGTTGCCCACGGCGGTGATGAGCTCCAGGTCCTTCTGCTGGAACTGCGCGAGCATCTCGGAGTCGAGCCACAGCGCGCCGAGCACCTCCTGCTCGTGGAGGAGCGGCACGACGATGGCGCTCGAGATCCGGTTCAGGATCATCGACTTTCCCTTGGCGCCGGCGAAGTCCATCGACGCGTCGTGGGTGAGCACGCCGGTGCGCTCGGTCGTGACGTGGTTCAGGATGGTCGAGGACACCTCGATGGGCTTGTCGGTGCCGTCGCGCCGGTGGGTCGCACGAGGCTGAAGCGAGCCGTCCTCCTCCTTCATGAGGATGACGCCGCGGTCGGCCTTCACGAACTTGAAGAGCGAGAGCAGGATCTTGTGGAGCAGTTTGTCGAGGTCGCGCTCGAGGCCGATCTCGCGCGTGAGCTCCCACGTGAGGCGCAGGCGCTCGTAGTCGAGGCGGAGCTGCGCGGCGTCGTGGTGGACCTGCTCGAACGGGAGAAACCCCTTCTGAAGGGCGGCGATCTGGGTGCCGATCTGGCGGGGTGACGAGTCGAGGACGTCGACCCGCGTGCGGAACATCTGGCGGTTCGGCGCCCCGTGCCCGGGCGGCGCCACCCCCGGCGGCATGGGCGGACCGAGCGGGCTCGTGCCGAACGGCGACTGCGCCTGGTTTGGCGCGTTCGGGAGCGGCGGAGGACGGCCAACGGGCCCCTGCGGGCCCTGCGCCGGCTGGGCCGGCTGGAGCTGCTGCTGCCAATGCTGGCGTGGCGCCGCCTGCGCCGACGACGCGGGGCCGGAGACCGGGCCTCCGCGCTGCGGACCGGGCTGAAACGCCGCGGGCTGGTTGCTTGGGACGGGCGGCGGTCCCGCGTGTGTGGCTGGGTGGAGCACCGCGCCGGGTCCAACGGCCTGCTGGCTGTACTCGAGCGGCGACGAGCCATCGTCGAAGCGAGCCCGCGTCATGCCCAGCGAGACCTCGTCGCCGTGCCGAAGGAACTGCTCCCCGCGTACGCGCTCGCCGTTGATGTAGGTGCCGTTCAAGCTGCCGAGGTCGCGCAGCAGGTGGCGGCCGTCGCGGTCTTCCACGATGCAGTGCTCTTTCGACACGATCTTGTCGAGGAGCTGGATCGAGTTGTTCGGGTGACGCCCCAAGCTGTTGACACCGCGTAGCTCGATCGCCTGCGGTCCGTCGGGCGTGGCGAGGATCAAGCGTGCCATCCGCGTCGGATGGTAGCGTGACCGCACCTTTCCTAGAAGGCATCTTTTCGAGAACGCGCTTGGCGGCTCAAGGGGCGCGCGGCGCGGTGCGGGCCGATCTTCTCCGCGGACGCGGGCCCCCTCTGGTAGCGTCCCGAGGGACCGATGGGCGATCCCAGGACCTCCAAGAAATCGAGCGCCGCGGGCGCGGGCAAGAAGGCGGCGCGGACCAGCGTCGAGGCCGAGACGGCGCCGGCGGCCACCGGGCTCGCCGACGCGGTGACGCCCGCCGAGGAGGTGCCGGAACCGCCGCCTCGCGAGAGCCTGCCCCCCCGCCCGTGGAGCCACGCGTTCGAGCCCGCGGGGTCCGCGCGCGACGCCTTCCGCGTGCGGCCCGAGGAAGTGCGCCTCCACACCGACCCCATGCTGCTGCCGGAGGAGCCCCGCTCGAGCGGTGGCCTCTTCGAGATCGTGGGGAGCGTCACGCGACGTGCCCTCGCCTTGGGCATCGCCGCGCGCGAGCCGAGCTTCCATGTCTTCGTGGCGGCGGAGCCCGAGGTGATGATCGAGGACGACGTGGTGCGCTTCGCCGAGCGCTTCGCGGCGGCCCGCCCGCCCCCGCCCGACATCGTCTACGTGCACGATTTTCAGCGCCCCGAGGCGCCGCGGCCTCTGTGCCTGCCTGCGGGCGAGGGGAAGACCCTGGTCGCCGCGATGGAAGAGCTCCTCGACGGGCTGCGCGCCGACATCGTGGAAATCACCGACTCGGACGAGCTGCAGGCCGCTCAGGCGAGCCTCGGGCGGGAGCTCGAGGCGAACAACCGCGAGATCTTGGCTGGCCTCGAGTCGCGCGCCAAGACCCTCGGGTTCGGAATCCGCGCCGTGCCGGGCGGCGTGCAGACCTTCCCGATCCTGCATGGAAAGCCCGTGAGCCCCGAGCAGTTCGGCGCCTTCGACGAGCCGACGAAGCGCGCGCTCGGCGAGGCCGAGGAGCGGCTCACCTCGGAGGTCGCGAAGGCGGCGCAGCGCGTCCGCAGCGAGAGCGCTCGCTTCGACGCGGCGCGCGCGGAGGCCCTCGGCCAGACCGTGGCCGCGCTCGTCGCCGCGAGGCTCGCGGCCATGCGGGAAGCGCTCGCCCCCGCGGGCGAGGGGGTGCAGGCCTACCTCGCCGACGTGGAGAAGGCGCTCGCCGAAGACTGGGAAGACCTCGTGAGCGACGACGAGCGCGAGGCCGGCGGGCCGGGTCCCGGCGGCGAGGAGGATTCGGGGCCCGGGAAGGACGGCCGCGACCACGATCCGGAGCACGCGACGCGCCTGAACCGCTTCCGCGTGAACCTGCTCGTGGCCACCGACCCGTCGAATCCGGGCGCGCCCGTGGTCTACGAGACGAACCCTACCTATCCGAATTTGTTCGGATATTTGGAGCGTCGGGCGCGCTTCGGCGCGCTGCTCACCGACTTCACGCGCATCCGGGCGGGGTCGCTCCACCGCGCGTCGGGGGGCGTGCTGGTGGTGCGCGCCGCCGACCTGATGACCGACCCCATCATTTGGGAGCGGGTCAAGCGCGTCCTGCGCGAGCGGCGTATGGGCGCCGAAGATCCGCTCGGACCGCTCGGCCTCTACGCGACCACGCTCCGGCCCGTGCCCGTGCCCATCGCGGTGCGTGTCATCCTCGTCGGGCCGCCCGGCCTCTATGCGGCGCTGCTCGAGGCGGACGCCGACTTCGCGGCCCTCTTTCGCGTGAAGGTCGAGGTCGAGCCGTCGATCCCGCGCACCGACGACGCGCTCGTGCGTCTCGACGCGTACCTCATGGCGATGGCGAAGGAGCGCGGCTGGGGCGCGTTCGATCGCGCGGCGCGTGCGCGCCTGCTCGACCTCGCGACGCGCCTGTCGGGAGACCGCGAGCGCCTCTCGCTCACCCTCGCGCCGCTCGAGGAGACCGCCGCGTTCGCGAGCGCGCTCGGGCACGCGCGCGAGCTCGGCCTCGACGATGCGCCGTCGTCGATGCCTCCGTCGCGGGTGGCCCCGCCCAAGGTGGACAAGCCCGAGAAGGCCAGCAAGGGCCCAGAGAAGCTGGGGAAGAACGCCAAGGGCGAGCCAGCGAGCGAGCCCGCGGCCCCCGAACCGGTGCCCCCCGCCGAGCTCACCGGCACCACCGTCGAGGACATCGACGCCGCGTGGCGCGAGCGCCGCGAGCGCCTCGGGTCCGCGGAGCGCCACATTCGCGAGCTCACGGTGCGGGGCGAGGTCGCGCTCGACACCGACGGCTGGCGCGTGGGCGTCGTGAACGGGCTCAGCGTGTTCAGCGCCGGCGACGTGGAGTTCGGTCAGCCCATGCGCATCACCGCGGTCGTCGCGTTGGGGCGGGAGGGCATCATCGACGTGGAGCGAGAGGCGCAGCTCGGAGGGTCGATCCACACGAAGGGCGTCGCGATCCTGCGCGGCTACCTCGGGAAGATGTTCGGCCAGGAGCGCCCGCTCAGCGTGCGCGCGCAGCTTGCGTTCGAGCAGAGCTACGGCGAGGTCGACGGTGACAGCGCCTCCTCCACCGAGCTCTACAGCTTGCTCTCCGCCCTCTCGGACATCCCCATCGATCAGAGCGTGGCCGTCACCGGGAGCGTGAACCAGCTCGGCGAGGTGCAGGCGATAGGCGGCGTTTGCGCCAAGATTGAGGGCTTCTTCGATCTCTGCCACGCGCGAGGCCTGACCGGGCGTCAGGGCGTGCTGCTCCCGCGCGCGAACCTTCCCCACCTCGTGCTTCGGCAGGACGTCGTGGCCGCGGTGGCCGCCGGGCAGTTTCACCTGCACGCGGTGGCGACCGTGAGCGAGGGCATCGAGGTGCTCACCGGCGTCCCGGCGGGGGCGCGCGATCCGAACGGGCGCTTCCCGGTGGGCTCGGTGTTCGGCCGGGTGGAGCGGCGCATCATCGAGATCGCCGAGCGGCTGCGCCAGGCCGAGGCGACGGGGCGCGTGCCGTCGCCTGCCCCCTCGATGGACGATGTGAGCTCGGTCGACCTCGGGGGCGACGAGCTCGATTTCCGCGGAGGACGCTGAGCTTGGCGCGGGGCGCTCGCGACGGAGGCCCGCTCGGCGTGCGGCTTCGGTTCGCCGGCGCCGTCGGCGTCGCGGTCGCGACGGCGGCGTGCCTTGGGGAGGGGACCGTGAGCCGGTTCGCCGCCGGCGAGCTCCGCGAGGGGCCGGCGGTCTCACCCAGCGCCTACCGCGCCTTCCTCGAGGGTGCGATCGCGGAGGAGCGCGGCGATCTCGCCGCGGCCGCCCGCGGCTACCGTTCCGCGGCCGAGCAGGGGCCGGACGATCCGGAGGTGTGGTCCCGACTAGGGCGGGTATGGTGCACGTTCCGTCCGCGCGACGCCGACGGCGCGTTCGAGAAGGCCCTGGCCCTCGACCCCGAGTACGAGGGCGCGCTCGCGCGGCGAGGCGAGTGCGCGCTCATGCGGGCGGCGGCGACCCGCGCGGCGTCGCCGGGGCCTCCGGGCGCCGCCGACCTCGCGGCCGCGTCGCGCGCCAACCCGGGGCGCGTGGAGCTCGCCGCTCGGGCGGTGCGCTGGCGTGACGACGCGGAGCCTGCGAGCGCCTTCGCGCTCACGGTCGCCTACCCCGACTCCTCCGTCGCGTGGAGCGCGCTCGCCGACTACGCGCGTGCGCGCCACGACCCCACGACCGAGGCGCGCGCGCTGCTCGCCCTCGCGCGGCTCGACTCCGCCGGCAGGACGCGGGCCCTCGATCGCGCGGCGGACTTGCTCTCCCATGGCGAGGTGGAGCTCGGGCGCAGGCTCGCGGCCGCCGCGGTGGACTCGGCGCGGCGAGTCGGGCCGGATCCGCGGCAGCCTGCGCCGAAGCTCGATGCCGCGCGCGTGCGCGCCGTGAACGTGGCCGCGCTCGATCACGCGCTGCTCGAGGGGGAGCCAGAGATGGCCGCGCGCCGAGCGATGGTGACCCACCTTGGCCTGGAAGAGGCCTCGGCGCGGGCGCTCGCGTTCGGTGCTCCGGAGCTCGCCGGTGAGCTCGCGTCGCGACGCCTTGGCGCCGAGCCGACGTCGACGGTCGCGGCCCTCGTGGTGGCGCTCGCCGCGTCCGATCTCGCGCGCCGGGGCCCCGGGGCAGCGCCCGACGCGCCCGACCCCGCGCTCTCGCTGGGGCGCCTGCCCCCGCTCTCGCGCCCGCTGCCTGCGGCGCTGTCGATCGAGCTGACCGAGCGCCTCGCACGCGCCGGTGGCGTGGAGGGCGCGCGTCGCTTCTTCGCGGAGGTCCATCGCGAGCCCGTCTCTGGAGCAGACGCGCTCCTCGTTCCCCGGGTGGCCGACCTCGCGGCGCGCGGCATCGTGGCTCCCGCGGCGCTGCCTCCGGAGGCGCGCATCGAGCTCGCCGCGCGCGCGGGGAGCCCCGTGGCGCCTGGCTCGCCAGATGCAGCGGTGCCACTCGACGTGCCTCACGCGTACCTGCGCGCTGCGCTCACGCAGCCCGCGGCGCCCGCGACACGTGCGCTGGGGTCGGCAGCGTCGCCCACGCACCGCGCGGTGCTGACCGCGGACGTCCTCGTGGCTCTCGCGTCGGGCGGGCCGACCGAGGCGCTCTGGCGGCGAGTGGTCGCCGCCCCGCGCGAGCCCTTGGTGCTCGGGTCGCGCGTCGCGCTGGCGGACGCCCGGGGCGCCGGCGAGGCGGCCGCCGAGGCCCGGGCCCTGCTGCGCCCCCGCGCGATGACCGAGCGCGAGCGGCGCCTCGTCGGGCCCGACGCGGGTTCGGCTGCCGCGGCGGACCGTTCGCGGTAGCCTGTCGACGTGCAGCTGTTCTCAGACGACACGCCGCGCGCGCGGGCGGCGCTCAGCCGCGGCGCCCCCGCCTTCTTGCTCGTGAACCCCATCGAGTACCACGGCCCGCACCTCTCGCTGCGCAACGACCACCTCGTCAGCCTCGGCGTGGCCCGCGATCTTCACGCAGAGCTCCGTCGCCGCGCCGGGCTCCTGCGGGCTCCCAACGAGACGTACCCGCTGCTCGTGACCCGCGACCTCGACGTGGGCGTCGAGCCAACGCCGGGGCCGGGGAGCCAGCCGGTCGACTACTTCACGGTCCGCCGGGCCGTGATCGAGGCCTGCCGCGAGCTCGATGCGCTCGGCGCCTCGCGGGTGGTCCTCGTGACCTTCCACGGCAGCCCGCTGCACGCCTTCGCGCTCGAGGCGGGCGTCCGCTGGCTGCGCCGGCGCGGCGTGCGGGCGATTTCCCCGATGAACGAGCTGCTGCACGAGCTCCTCGCTGCCGAGGCGCCCGAGGCGGCGGGCGCAAGGTACGCCGAAGCCTACGCCCACCTCCCCGCGGCCCGCGCGCGCGAGCTCATGGCCGACATCGCCTCAGATTTTCACGGCGGTTTCTTCGAGACGAGCCTCGCGCTGCACTACGCGCCGGAGTCGGTGCGTGCATTCTACACAAAGATCCCCGACTGCGCGCCCTTCGCCGGGCCGCGCCTCGTCGAGCGGGGGGCGGCCCGCCTGCGCCGCCTCGGGGAGCGAGGGCGAGCGCGCGCCCA
Organism: Myxococcales bacterium; assembly: GCA_016720545.1. Lineage (NCBI taxonomy): Bacteria > Pseudomonadati > Myxococcota > Myxococcia > Myxococcales > Myxococcales bacterium. The sequence continues at coordinate 438,127 of JADKKK010000034.1, read as the reverse complement.
GGAGGTCGCGCTCGTCGCTCGGTGCGCCGCGTGGCTCTCGCTGCGCCCGTTCCCTGGCTACACCGGCGCGCCGTCGCTCGCGACGCCGGAGGCGGGGCGCGTCTTTGCGCGTGAGCTGACCGCGCTGTTTGGCGACGCCGCGGACGCAGCGCTCCACCGGGGCGAGGCGCCGAGGCCCCCTCCGCTCGGGTGGCTTCGCTGGGCCACCTTGTATGGTCGCGTCGGCGTCCACGCGGGACCCGGCGACATGCTGCGCTTCGACGAGCGCGAGGCCGAGGGCGCGCGCCCGCTCGGATGAGACTCGAACCGGCTTAGGTGGCGTCAGTTCGCGGGGTCGAGCACGTAGGCGAAGTACGGCGCGATCGCCTCCTCCGGGGTCGAGCCGCCGTCGCACGTGTGGCCGCGGTCCTCGTAGGTGAACCCGTGATCGCCGAAGACGAAGAGGAGCGTCCGCTCGGGGCTGCGCTCGTTGGTGAGCGGGCCCTTGCGCCCGACGAGCGCGTGCGCGTGCCGAGCGATCGCCGTCGCGAGCGCGCTCACCACCTCCGCGGCGTCCTCGGGACCCCGCGGCATGCTGCGCCACGCGGCGACCGTCTCGAGCGAGTAGAGGTCGCGCGAACCGAGGCGCACCCGTCGGAGGGCGCCGCGGGTGTGCCACTCGGGGTCGGCCGGGCTCTCGTCGGGCCGCGCCGCCGCGAGGGCCGCGACGCCGCGCGCGAGGGTGTCCTCTTGCCGCGCGGAGGTCGACGGGAGGGCCGCAAACAAGAGGCCCGACTCCACGCGTGCCTCGCTGGGTATCGACGGCTGGAGCTCACGATCCATGCGCAGGCCGAGGTCGACGCGCAGGCTGGGCACCATGAGCAGGCTCGTCGTGCGCGCGCCGGTCGCTCGCGCGAGCCGCGTGGCCTCCTCGAACGCGTCGAACACCATGCGAGGGCGCTTCCCCGTGAGCGCGAACGTCGGAAACGCGTCGGCGTAGGCGCGCTCGAAGCTCCGTCGGAAGGTGGTGTGGGCCGCCTCCGCGCGGGCGTCGATGTGCCCCTCGTCGAGCAGGGTCCCGAGGGGCAGGTAGTGCTCCAAGAATAGGCGCTTCAGCACCGCGAGCGGCTGCGGCCCGCGGGCGCTCGAGAGTGCGCGCGCGTGCACGGCGACCGCCTCGGGGACGCGAGGCGCGCCCTCGCGCGGCTCGTCGCGTCGCGCGGCCTCGCGGGGCGTCTTGGGGAGCGCGATCGCCCGGCGGTCGGCGTCGACGTCGTCGCCGACGGCGTGCGCGGCAGGCGCGCTCTCGCGCTCGTCGCGCGCGGCCACCGGGGGCGCCGGAAGCGTCGCGACCAGCGTCGGCGCCAAGAGCGCCCCGAGCGGGACCGGGCGCGCGTACGCGGGGGCGTCGCGATCGGCGTCGTCGAGCAGCAGCACGAGCGGGCGCTCCCGGGTCGCCCGCGCGAGACCCGTCAGGGTGTGCGAGTCCTCGGGCGTGAGCGCCGGCGAGCGGATCTCCGCGAGCGAGTCGAGCGAGAGCACGAGCCCAGCACCGAGCGTGCGCGCGCGGAAGAGTTGGTCGCCCAGCAGGTCTCCGGTGTGCGGATGAGGCCCCGGCGCCCCGAGGCTCGTGAGCCGCGCCTCGATCGAGTCGCTCACGAACGCCGCGAGCCGCCCTCGGAGCTCGCGCTTCGGCGCGGGCACGCGCACCACGACGGCCCCGTCGCCGAGCAGCTCGAGGCACCGCTGTTCGCGCGCCTCGAGGCTCGCGAGCTCCACGCCGCCGCGGAGCACGCGCGCGCGCGTCGTCGTGTCGGCCGCGCTTGCCGCGTCGGCCGTGGGCGTCGGTGCGTCGGGATCGCGGGTCGCGGGTTCGCTCTCGGACATGCGCGAAACCTCCCCCGCCGGGCGCTGGAGGTCCAATTTCCTGCGCGGATTCCGCCCACCCCTGGGACGGCCCGTTGACGCGCGCGCGTCGCGCCCCTACGTTTCCAGGGCCCCCCCGTGCCGTCGTTCGCGGCGACATGGATCCCTTACGATCACGAACCAGGGTCGCGACGGCCGCGCGGTGTGCACGCCGGGCCTGCTCTAACGAGCCGGATAACTCGGAAGCCTGAAGCGTTGCCCAGCGTCCCACCTAGCCGACGGCTAGGGGTTCATGGCACGCGCGGCGGTGTGGGGGGGCGCTTCTCCTCGTGCGCTCGCTGCGCGCGCCCCCACCTCAAGGGCAGGGGCGGAGGGCGTCGAGCCAAGCCCCGAGCACGGCGACGCCCGCAGCGTCGACCTTGTGCGAGCCGATGGGCGGCATCTGCTCGCGGCCGGCGGCGTCGCGGACCGAGGCTCTCACCCAGATCGCGCTGCGCGTCTTGTCGCCGCCCTCGATGTTCTTGAGCGGTCCGCCGGCGTCCCCGGGCACGTAGCGCGTCTGCGTGCAGTAGGCCGTGGTCGTGATGGCCAAGTCGGCGACGGGGGTCGGGGTCGCGGTGAGCAGCTCGTTCGGGCGCAGCGCCAGCCGCAGGTTCACCGCCGAGGCGGCGGCGAGCGGCGCGTCGCTGTGGCACGACGAGCAGTTCGCGTGGAGCCACTGGAGCGCGGCGGAGGCCTTCCCGGTCGCGTCCTCGGGCACCACCGCGGTGCGCGTGGCGGGCGGCGCGGACAGCGCGCCCGCGGCGGCGAGGCTCGCGAGCGTGACGCCGGTCGCGCCCGGGAGCGAGAGCGCCACGGCGTCGAGCCCGAGCAGCTGATCGGCGCCGCCGTAGTGGCAGGTGTCGCACTTCTGGAGCGTGGGGATCTCGTAGCCGTCGGCCAGGGTCTCGCCCGTGTCGAGGCGCATCGCGCGGGTCTCGCCGGCGTCCCACCGGTAGGTCGTGCGCTGCCACTTCGTGCTCGAGACCTTGCCGTAGTAGCGGGTCTCGATGCGCTTGCCGCCCACCTTGAATTGCTTCCAGACCTTGGTGCCCACCGGCCACTTCCACGCGTCCATCACGCTGGTGTCGATCGTCGTGCCGGGCGGGAGTTGGAGATACCGCTCCTTCTCGGCCCCGTCGGTCCAGAAGGGGGCGCCGGTCTGGTAGGGGACCACGCCCGGCGCGAGCTTCTTGGTCGCGAAGTCCGCGTACAGCCCGGTGCACGCGAGCGAGGTGACGAGGCCATCGGCCCCGCGCTCGTCGCAGGGATCGCGGCCGGCCTCGGCGGCGTCGACCTCGGCGTCCTTCGGCGGTGGCGGCGGCGCCGTGTCCGCCGTGGGTAGCGGCGGCGCCGACGTGTCGACCCCCGCGTCGGCGCCGGGGGCCGGCGTGTCCGAGCAGGCCGCGAAGAGCGCGGCGCTGAGGAGGCTCGCGACGAAGGCGGTGCCCACGAGGAGCGAGCGCGCGCGCGGGCGCGCACCGCGGCGCGCGTGGGGCGGGGTCATCATGCGATGATCGTAGCATTCACGCCCCAAACCGGGCCACGAACTCCCGGTGGACCGCGAGGTCGTCGCGGTCGCGCGCGAGATCGCGGGGCGAGCAGCCCGAGCGCACGCGCACCACCTCGAGCGCCCGCGGGCCCGTCTCGACGAAGGCGACGCGCCACTCCTTCACGGCGAGGACCGATACGTCTCCGTCGCGGCGGATCCGCCTGTAGGCGTGCGGCTCGGGGCCGAGGGCGAGGTGCTCCCGCGCTCGCCGCTCGAGCGCGAGGCCGGTCTCGCGCTCGACGAAGTCGCACGCGAGCTTCGCCTCGGGTCGCAGCGAGACCACGTACGGTGCGCGCGGATCGGCGGGCGTGCCGCGGATCGCCGCGGAGGCCGGCCCGTCCTCCGCGAGCCACCCCGCGCGCGCGTCGGGGAAGGCGTCGGTGTAGGCGAGGTAGGGCTTGATGTCGTACACCGGCGTGCGGTCGAGGAGGTCCACGTCGAACACATGCAAGGTGCACCGTTCCACCCGCGCGAGGCCGACCACCGAGAGCCCTAGCCCGTTCGGCCGGTGGGGCGAACGCGTGGCGAAGACGCCGCGCTTCACGGGGCTCCGCGGCGGCTGCACCTTGAGGCTCGAGGTCGGCGGTGCGCGATCGAAGCCAAACGTGAGGAGGATGCGGTCGAAGCCCTCGAGGTCGGCGAGCGCGTCGCCGTAGCGCGTGAACACCTCCACGCGCCCTTCGACGCCGCGGGCGGCGAGCGGCTGCCGTGGGGCCTCGGCCTTCTCGCGGTAGGGGGTCCGCGCGTAGCCGATCGGCCGGAGCGTCACCACGTGGCGAGGTTCCGGCTCCTCGTCGCGTGGTTCGCTCACTTCGGGGCCAGGTGCTCGCAGCGCGTCGTGCGCACCACGACGTGCACGCCCTGGTTCGACGGCAGCGTCTCTTCGAGCTTCTCGGTGGTCTGCGGGCGACCCGTGAAGATGTCGATGTGGCTCTCTCGCACCTTGAGCCCGCGATCCTCCACGACGACGCAGCCGTCGTGGAGCGCGCCGCCTTCGCCGATGGGCAGGCCGTCGAGCTCGGGGATGTAGAGAGGCGTGCCCATGGGGAGCACCGTCGTGTCGGCCGCCACCGTGCGGAGCGGAGCGATGGCGCGGCCGGCGGCGCCTCGGCCCCACGGGAACGCCTTGGGATCGAGCGCTTCGAAGCAGATCTTCTGGCCGGTGCGCGGGCACACGTCGGCGCAGCCGCAGTCGCGCTTGGCGAAGCTCACCGTGCCGCCCCGCGCGAGCGAGCCCGAGCCCTGCACGCACAGGGTCTCGAAGAAGCCGCGAGGCACCTGCGCTATCGCCCCGCAGGTCGCGTTGCGGAGCGTGACGGGCTCGCCCTTCGCGGCGCTCGTGAACTCGGACTCGCTCGGGAAGTCGTAGTAAGTATTGCGAAAAAGGCCGAGGTTCTGGCCGCGCACGTCCTCGGGGAGGTGCCCCTTCGCCTCCAGCGTGACGCTCGGCCGTCGGCCCGGCGCGGGAGCGCCCTGCGCGCTGCCCTGCGGGAGCCCCGGCTCGTTGGCAGGGGAGAGCGGCTGCTCGATGAAGGAGGAGCCGGTGCCCCAACCGCACGCCGCGAGGCCTGCGCACAGGGCGGGCGCGAGGAGTGTGAGCCGCGCGCGCGTGGAGACGGGGCGGCGGCCAGCTGGGGTTCGTGCGGACATGCCGTATCCTTCCTTACCGGGGCGGTTTCAGTCAAACTCGGCGGCACCTTGGCTCGCGGTCGCCTGCCCTTCGCGCCGTTCGCACCGTTCGCGCCGTTCGCGCCGCTTGCTCGGCGGTGGCGCGCGCTCCGGGGCGCTCTCCTCTGGTTCCTCGCGTCGGCGCTCGGCCCGCGCATGGCGTCAGCGCACACGCTGGGGCTCTCGTCGGGCGAGTACAAGGTGACGGGCGCGGAGGTGTCGGCCCGCGTGTCCTTCGCGGTGGCCGATGGGTTGCGCCTCGTGCCCGCGCTCGACGCGGACGGCGACGGTCGGGTGTCCGCCTCGGAGGTGCCGCGCGCCTCTGCCGCTCTCGGCCGCGCGCTCGCGGAGGGCATCGTGGTCGTGGCCGACGGCAGCCCGTGCCGCGCACGCCTGACCGACGCGGCGTTGACCGAGGGCGACGGGCTGCTGTTCGAGCTCGCGTTCGCGTGTGAGGCCGCGCCGCGAGAGCTCGTCCTGTCGCTCCCGCTCCTCGAGACCCTCGGCGAGAGTCACCGCCACGTCGCGCGCACCGTCGGCCAGGCCACGAGCGATGCGCTGCTCTCGGCGAAGGACTCGCGCGTGACGTTTCGCGCGCCCGAAGCGCCTGCGGCGGCGGCCGAGGGACCGCCCCGGCCCGCGCCGCGTCCTCGCGCGTCGAGCCCGTCGACGCAGGGCTTTCGGTTCGCGCTCTCGGTGCGCGAGCACCTGCTCGTGCTCGTGGGCCTCGCGCTCGTGCCGTGGACGCGTCGCGCGCGCTTCGGGGCGGTCGTCGCTTTCGCCGTGGGGCACGCGGCGGCGCTCTCGAGCGAGCTCGCGTGGCCGCGGGCCGCGGGCGTCGCGGCCGGGGCGCTGATCGCGCTCCTCGCGCTGGCCGCGCTTCCGGCGCGCGCGAGCCCCGACGAGCCCGAGCCGCTCGTCGTCTCGTCGCGGGGACGGTGGCTCGTCGGGGCGCCGCTCGGCTTCGCCGTGGGGCTCGCGTTCGCGACTCACGCTCCCGCGCTCGACCTCGCGCACGCCTCGAGCGCGACGCGGCTCGGCTTCGGGGTCGGCGTGTGGCTCGCGCACCTCTCCATCGTCACGTGCGCGGCGTGGCTCGTGCGCTACGCCCGCGCGCAGCACGCGCTCTCGCCCCGCGCGCGCCGCGCGATGGCGGTCTCGCTCGCGCTGGTCGGAGCGCTCGCCGCGGTCGTACACGCCCTCGAACGTCAGGCTGGCTGAATCGTGGCCTGTTTCTAAGTGCTTACAGCAATCTATCGACCACGCCCGGTCGCGCGCGGCGCCGGCGTAGGGCGCTTGCCTGCGGCCTGGAAGGTCACGGCGCCGACGATGAGCGCGCCGCCGATCAGCGCGCCGCGGCTCGGACGCTCGCCCGTCGCGATCACCACCCAGAGCGGGGCCAGCACAGGTTCGATGGACGCGAGCAGCGAGCTCTCGAGCGCGGGCAGCGCGCGCACCGCGCGGGCGTAGAGGAGGTAGGGGAGCCCAATCTGGAACGCCCCGAGGAGCGCCAGCACCTTCCACTCCGCGCCGGTCGTGGGTGGGGCCGCAGCGATGCGGGACGAGCAGGCGACGGCGGCCAGAACGTTGCCGAGCGTCATCGCCACGAGCGGCGCCGACGGGTCCTCGACCAGACCCTCGCGGCGGCGCGCGAGCTCGTCGAGGCGCAGGAACACCGGGAGCCCGGCGAAGCCGAAGCCGGACGCGATGGCGATGATGTTGCCGGTCATCCCGGCGAGAGACAGCTCTCCGAAGAAAAAGAGCACCATGCCCACGAGTGTGGCCGCGACCGCCGTGAGATCCCGTGGCCGCACCCGCTCGCGCAGCAGCGCGGGCGACACCATCGCCACGTAGATCGGCGCGGTGTACTGGAGAAGGATCGCGTTCGCCGCGGTGGTGAGCTTCGCCGCGATCACGAAGCACACGACCATGACCGCGTAGCTCACGGCGGCTCCCCACACCCGCGGCCGCCGCAGCGGCGCCGCCGCCCCTCGCGCGCCCCGCGTCGCGAGGAGCGCGGTGCCCATCACGAGGGCCGCGAATACCGCGCGGACGCCGGCGATCGTGCGCGCCTCGCATCCGGGGAGGAGCTTCACGCCCACGCCGCCGCCGCTCCACAGCACGGCGGCCGCGACGACGAGGGCCCGCGCGACGGGCGGGGCGGGCAGCGCCGAGGTGACGCCCACGCGGGCGCGCGGATCGCTCACGCTCCCTCGAGGGCCTCGGCGCGGGCCCGCGCCTTCGCGATGGCGTCGAGCGCCCGCGCGCGGAGACCGCGCAGGTGCGCGAGGCGCGTGCCTCGCCCGAGCAACAGCCAGAACGTGTCGGCCAGGCGGGGGAGGCGGTCTTGCCAGGCGAGCGCCGCGAAGGGGCTCGTGAGGAGCGCGGCGATGCACGCCACGGCGGCGCCCGGAGGCAACGTGAGCGCGGCGATCACGCAGCCGACGAGGGCCCACAACGGAAAGAGCACGAGCCCCGCGCCAAGCTTGTAGGTCGAGGTGAGGTCCGAGGACTCTTCCTTGGTGGCCCGCACGACGAGCCGGGGCACCTGGTAGGGCAGGGTGTAGACGACCGCTCCGAAGAGCGCGAGCGGGAGCACCGCGAGGAGGAACAGCAGCGACGGGAGGCGTGCGGGCCGGTACCCGGTGCCGCCGTCGCGCACCGCGAGGTCGCTCGTTCGGGCCTCGCCGAGGGCGGCGTAGTACTCGGTGACCGCGTCGCTCGCCTCGGTCACGAGCGCGTCGTCGTCGCGGAGCAGCGCGCGCGCCGCCTTCACGCGCCGCCCGATGGCGTTCCAAGCCTCGAGGGAGGTGTCCTCGAGCTCCGCGCCGAGCAGCTCGGCGACGCGAGTGACGAGCACGCGCGCTTCCCACGTCTGGCCCTCGACGACGAGCCCACGCAGGCCGGCGTCGAGGAGCTCGGTGATGCGCTCGGCCAGCGCGTCGCCCTCGAGGTCGCCCAGGTCCGCGACGCGCACTACCGGCCCGTACACGACGAGCACGCGCGACCGAAACACGTTGCGCTCGTCGAACTCGAGGCCGACCGCCTGAACCTCGAGGTCGCGCGCGCCGTCCGCCTTCGCCCGCGCGAGCATGCGCCCGGCGCCGGAGCGCAGCGCGACGAGGTGCGGCTCGTTGTGGCTCGTGCCTTCGGGAAAAATGAGAATGTTGCCGCCACCGTGGAGGTGTCCTGCGATTCGCTCGAAGACCTCGTCGTTGTCCGTCGCCGACTTGTTCGGCGCGTCCCGTCGCCGAACGATGGGCACGGCGTCGGCGATGTCGAGGAGCGGCGCCAGCCCCGGGATGTTCCAGAGGGTGCTCTTCGCCACAGGCGAGATTGGGCACGCCGCGGTCGTGACGACGAGGATCGGATCCACGAGGGCGTTCACGTGGTTGCTCGCGAAGAGGCGCGAGCCCACGTTCGCGACCGGCACGTCGCCTACGACCTCGATCGAGCGGAAGTACGTGCGCGCGGCCATGCGGAACACTTGGGTGAGCAGCCGGCGGACGGGGTGCACGGAGCTCGCCATCTCCACGAGCATTACCTCAGTTTTGCGGTGCGTGGGGGCGGTGGTGGCCGTGAGCTTTACGTCCCTTTACGGCGCATGAGTGCTGCGCGCGGCGACGCGGCACGTCCACCGGTGATGACGCCGTTGCGACTTCCCGGCCGACCGACGAACATGCTCGCCATGAAGGCTCTCCTCCTCTTCGCCTCGCTCGCCGCGGTCTCCGCGTGCGGCGGGCCGCCCGCGCCTCCCGGCCCCCCGCCCGTGCCCTCGCAGGTCGCGGCGAAGCCGGCGGCGCCGCCCCCCGCGGACGGGACCTTCTCGCCCCGCTCGGTCGACGAGGCGCTCCGAGCGGCGTGGACTGCGGCGGGGATCGTCCCCGCGAAGCCTGCCGACGACGCGACATGGCTCCGCCGGGTGTACTTCGACGTCGTGGGGGCCCCGCCCGCGCCCGGGGAGGTGGTCGCGTTCCTGGCCGATCGATCGGCCGACAAGCGGGCGCGCAAGGTGGAGGAGCTCCTCGCGTCGCCGGCCTACGTGGCCCACTGGACCAATTACTGGGAGGAGGTCCTCCTTGGGCACGAGGCCCGGGATCAGCGCCTCGATCGGGCCGCGTTTCGCGCCTGGCTCCACGCGCGCATCGCAGCGAACTCCCCGTGGGACGTGGTGGTGTCGGAGCTCGTCTCGGCGACAGGGCAGAACGGCGACGGCGGTCCTCGTGGCCTGCTGGGAATGGACGCACCCACGAGCGACGGGATGATGCCCGCCTCCGCGGCGAGCGCCCCAGACGGCGCGGGCGACGCCGTGAACGGAGCGGTGAACTACTCGCTTCGCTTCGCGACGCCGCAGGACCTGGCCGGCGCAGCTTCGCGCACGTTCCTCGGCGTGCAGATCCAGTGCGCGCAGTGCCACGACCACAAGACCGAGAAGTGGAAGCAGGACGACTTCCGGCGGTTCACCGCGACGTTCCTCCACGCGGAGGTGCAGCAGGTCGACAAAGGGCCCGTGAAGGGCGCGGTGCGCCGCATGACGGTGCGCGACGTCGCGCGCATTCCCGGACGCTACTCGAAGAACGAGGAGCTCGTGCCGATCGCGGCCGCGACGCCGACGGCGCTCGACGGCACGGCGGTCGACCGCGGGAAAGACAGCCGCAAAACGCTCGCCGCGTGGATGACGAGCCCGCAGAACCCGTGGTTCGCGAAGGCCTACGCGAATCGCATATGGGCCCACTTCCTGGGCCGCGGCTTCGCGAACCCCGTGGACGACCTTCGGGACTCGAACCCCGCGACGCAGCCCGAGCTGCTCGGGCGGGTGGCGAAGGATTTCGCGGCGCGCAAGTTCGATCCCAAGTCCCTCATTCGCCTCCTCTGCGCGACCGAGGTGTACGGGCTCGCCTCGAGCGGGGGCGAGAACCTGGGCGAGGGGAACGTTCTCTGGGCGAAGTTTCGCCTCGTGCCGCTCGGGCCAGAGGAGCTCCTCAACCACCTCCTCGCCGCCACGCGCCTCGAGCAGGCCGCGGAATCGGCGGGCCTTCGCAACCTGCCGGCCATCAAGGCCCAGGTCTCGCGCAGCTACACGTTCCTCTTCGACATCGACGAGGAGAGCGACGCGCCGCGCTTCGAGGGGAACGTCGCGCAGGCGCTCTCCCTGTTGAACGGCCACGTGACGGGCTTTGGTACGCGGGCCCTCCCGGGCACGGGGCTCGCCGAGGTGCTCGCGGCGCCCGGGGACGACGGCTCGAAGGTCGACGCGCTCTACCTTCGCACCCTCTCGCGGACCCCGACCGCCGCGGAGCGGGAACGGGCCCTCGCGTTCGTGCGCGAGGGGGCCACTCGGCCCGCGCCGAGCGCCGCGCCCGCGCCCGTCGAGCCGCCGCGAGGCGAGGGTGGAAAGGCCGGGGCAGGCGGCAAGGCGGGCAAGGCCGGCAAGGCCGGCAAGGCCGGCAAGGCCGGCAAGGGCGGCAAGGGCGGCGCCAACGTCGACCTCCCGCAGCTCCAGCGCCTCGCGGCGCGTGCAGGCGCGACCGATCCGCGGACGCGCGCCTTCGAGGACCTCTTCTGGGCCCTCCTCAACTCGAGCGAGTCGCTCTTCAATCACTGAACCCGAGGTCCCCGTGAACCCCAGGCAGCCCCCCTCACACTCGCGCCGCACCGCGCTCCAGCTCTTCTCCGCCGGCGCCCTCGCCTCGCTCTTCGCCGGTCCTCGTCTCGCGCGCGCCGCCGAAGCCCGCCCTGCGCCCAAGGCCAAGGCCCTCATCGTGCTCTGGATGAACGGCGGCCCGAGCCACGTCGACACGTGGGATCCCAAGCCGGGCACCCGCGTCGGCGGACCGCACAAGGCGATCCGGACCGCCACGCCGGGGCTCTCGATCAGCGAGCACCTCCCCGAGCTGGCGCGGCTCTCCGGCAAGCTCGCGGTCGTGCGTGGCCTCACCTCGAAGGAGGGGAATCACCAGCGCGCGAGCTACTTGTATCATACAGGTTATGCTCCGAACCCGACGGTGGACCACCCTTCGTTGGGCGGCTGGGTCAGCAAGCGGCTCGGGGCGCCGCAAGGCGGCCTCCCTGCGTTCGTGAGCCTCGGCGGGCCGAGCCGCGGCGCGGGGTTCTTCGGCGTGCAGCACGGCCCGTTCGTGCTCCAGCGGGGCGGAGCGATGCCGCAGAACGTCGCCCACGCGCCCGGGGTCGACGGCCAACGCTTCGACGCCCGCCTGCGCTATCTCGACTCGCTCGAGCAGGACTTCGCGACCCGCACCGGCGATCCGAAGGTCGAGGGACGGCGTGCGCTCACGGGGCAGGCGGTCGCGCTCATGCGCGCTCCGCAGCTCTCCGCGTTCGACCTGTCGACCACACCCAAGGCGACGCTCGACGCGTTTGGCGACAGCGACTTCGGTCGCGGCTGCCTCGTCGCGAGCCAGCTCGTGGGCGCCGGCGTCCGCTTCGTGGAGGTGTCTCTCGATGGCTGGGACACCCACACCGACAACTTCACGCGCACGAAGAAGCTCATGGGCGTGCTCGATCCCGCGTTCGCCGCGCTGCTTCAAGAGCTCGAGCGTCGCGGCCTCCTCGGGACGACGGCCGTCGCGTGGATGGGAGACTTCGGGCGGACCCCGCGCATCAACGCCAACGAGGGGCGAGATCATCACCCCGGCGCGGCGTCTGCGGTGCTCGCCGGCGCGGGCGTGCGGGGTGGCCAGGTGGTCGGCGAGACCGACGCCGAGGGGCAGAAGGTGACGAAGCGCCCCGTGAGCGCCAGCGCGCTGCTCGCGACGCTCGGGCAGCTCGTCGGCCTCGCGCCGGACGACGCCGCGATCTCGCCCGTCGGGCGGCCGATTGCCTTGACCGACGGCGGCCTCCCCGTGCCGGAGCTCCTCCTGTGAGCGCCGCTCGTTTCACGGTGGAAGACGTTCGGCTGGGGGGCTTGGGCGACCTCGACGCGGTGGTCCTCTCGGACACCGTCGAGGGCTCGCGCGTGACCGTCGTACCGTCGCGCGGCGCCCTCGTGACCTCGCTCTTCGCGCGAGGCCGAGAGTGGCTCTACCTCGACGAGGCGACGCTGCGCGATCGCACCCAGAACGTGCGCGGCGGAGTGCCAGTGCTCTTTCCCTCGCCCGGGAAGCTCGAGGGCGAGCGGTACGCGTTTGGCGGACACGAGCGCGCGATGAGACAGCACGGCTTCGCGCGCCGCTCTGCTTTCCGCGAGGTGTCGCGTACCGGCGGGCCAGGCGGGCAAGCCCAGGTCGAGCTCGAGCTCACCGACTCTGAGGTCACGCGGGCCGAGTACCCCTGGCCGTTTCGGCTCCGCATCCGCTACGGGCTGCGAGGAGCCGAGCTCACACTGACGGCGGAAGTCACCAACACGGGCGCCGAGGCGATGCCGTTCGCGCTGGGATATCACCCGTATTTCGCCGTGCCCGACGCCGCGAAGCTCGAGTGCCAGGTCCCCACAAAGTCGAAGCGCGCGTGGGACAACGTGCGCCGCGAGGAGCGAGATCTCGCGTCGATCGACCTCGCGTCCGGCGAGGTGGACCTGCACCTCGCGGAGCTCGCGCACGGCGCCGAGCTCATCGCGCCGAGGGGCCGCGTCACGCTCGGCGGGCACCTCAACCACTGGGTGGTGTGGACGCTGCCCGGGCGCGACTTCGTTTGCCTCGAGCCGTGGAGCGCGCCCCGCGACGCCTTGAACACGGGCGTGGGCCTCGAGGTGCTCGCCCCGGGCGCCGCGCGGGCGTTCGCCGAGACGTTCTCCGTGGGCTGATTTCGGCTGCTACGGGCCCTCAATCTCTGCGACGCTGCGGAGGGGAGGGGTGCGCGCACATGGGACCGATCGGGACATTCGTGGGACCGTACGTCGCGGCGTTTCGCGCCGAGCCGAAGCTCCGCGCGTTCGCGTTCGCGAACTTCGTGGACGACCTCGGCGTCGCCGTCGCCGCGTGGGCCGCCATGCTCATCATGACGAACCTGTTCACGAGCCAACGCGAGCGCGCGAGCCTCATGCTGCCGAGCCTCGGCTGCTTTCTCCTCGGCACGATCGTGTCGGGGCCGCTCGCGGACTGGGCCGCCCGCTTCTCGTGGGCGCGTCTCGCGCGGTTCCGTTTTCGCCTGGTCGTGTGGGCGCGCCTGGTCGAGGGTGCGGCGCTCCTCTTCCTGCTCGTGCGCCTCACCTCGGGCGCGCCGACGGTCCGCGGGATCCTCCCGTTCGTGATGCTGAGCGCGTTCACGAAGACCGCCTTCCGACCGACGCGCATCGTGTTCTCGGTCGACCTCTTGCGCGAGCAGTCGGTGCAGACCGACGAGACGGGCGCGCCGCTCAAAGACGAGCGGGGGGAGCCGCTCCTCCAGAAGACCCACCTGCTCACCATGACGTCGGTCATCGGCGGGCTCCAGGCCTTGGCGACCTTCGGTGGCCTGCTGCTCGGTGGCCGCATTTTGGCGCTCGCCGCCGGGCGCTACGCGCCGCTCATCGCGGTGCAGGCGGTGATGCACCTCGCGTTCGCCGGGCTGCTCTTCTTCTTCTGCCACCCGACCCGCGCGGCGCGCGACGTGCGCCTCCGCGAGCTCTTCGTGGACGTGCCCGGTGAGGACGACGCAGCCGCTGGAGGTAACGGCGCCCCCGCCGCGCGCCTCACGCCGCTGGGCGCCGTCGCGCACTTCGGGCGGTCGCTGGGCCAGGGGCTACGCTTTCTCTTCGGCAAGGAGCGGCGGCCGCTGCTGGCCTTGTTGGCCGGCACCGCGGTCGTGGAATTCGTCACCGAATCGTACGACGGCAAGATGCTCATCAAGCACGTGCTGCACGGCACTGACGACGCGGTCCGCCACGCCGAGATCGCGTGGAGCATCGTCGGCGTGCTTGGCGTGCTCGCCGTGCCCGCGCTCGCGCGGAAGGCCGGGAGCCTCGGCAAGATCTTCGTCGTGACGATGCTCGTGGACGGGCTCGTCATCGCGGCCGCCGGGCGTGTGGCGGCCGCGGCGGCACCCTCGGCGGTGCTGCCGTTCACCGCGATCCTCGCGCTCGATCACTCGCTCACCCTCGCGAGCGGCTCGCTCGCCGAGCTTGCCCAAAACAGCGCGTCGAGCCCGGGCATGCGGGGGCGAATCGCCGGCGTGTACGCGTTCTTCGTGATCATCGGCGACATCGTCGTCGAGGGGGTGGCGACCGAGGTGTCGGAGGCCATCGGCCTGCCCGCGATGCTCACGCGCGTCGGTCTCTTCCAGGTGGGGCTCGTGCTCGTGCTCGTGCTCGTCGGCGGCCGTAGGCTCGTGCGCTTCGGGCTCCGCGAGGCGGACGATGGCGCCGTCCCCGGCGAGGCGCGAACGTGACCTCGGAGGTGGCCCGCATGCGCGCAAGGCTGCGCGCGTCCGACGCGCTGTTCGCGAGAGCGGCCGCGCGCCTGGAGCGGCTGACCCTCGCGCTGAACGGCGCCCCGGAGGCCGCGCTGCGAGACGGCGTCGCCGGGCTCGCGGGCTTCGCGCGGGAGCTCCGGTTGATCGCCGCGCCGCGTGAGCCGGTCGCATTGAGGCTCGAGGAGATCGACCTCGTGGAGCTCGTGGCGCGCGTGCTCGCGCCGGAGCTCGCCGGGCGCCGCGGCGCCGACGTGGAGCTCGGGCGGGCCGGCGCGCTCCGCGGTCGGTACGACGTCGGGTACCTCCACACGGTGCTCGGTGAGCTGCTCAGCAACGCCATGAAGTACGCGGGCGGCGAGCCCGTGGGCGTCAGGCTGCGCGCCACCCGCGGGCGGGCGCGCCTCACGATCGACAACGTCGGGTCCTGGGCCGGCCCCCGACGGCCGCCGGAGCGCTTCGTACGCGAGGAGCGTCGCGCGCGTGTGCAGGGCTTCGGCGTGGGTCTGTGGCTCGTGACCCGCCTCGTTCGCGCGCACCGTGGAACCGTGCGGTATGCATGCAAAGAGGGGCGCTCCTGCGTGACCGTGTCGCTGCCCCTCGGGCCGAACCTTGAGGTGGGCGAGCTCACCGCGACGGTACGGAGCGCGCCGCCCCGCCGCGCCCGGCGCCCCCGCAGTTCGGAGAGTCCATGAGCCTCGCGGTCGATCGCACCAGGTTCCTGTCGCTCGTGGCGGTGCTCGCTGCCTGCGCGCCGGCTGTCGTCCGGCCGAGCGAGGGCCTCGCGCCCGCCTCGAGCGCTCCTCTCCCGCCGGACGCGTCGAGTCGCCCCACCGCCGCAGAGCCGCTCGCTGCGCCGGCCGCCCCCTCGGCGCCAGAGGACGCCGGCGCGAGCGGCGCCCCGGACCCGAAGGCGGCGGAGGATTCCCTCGGCTTCGACGGAGACACCATCGACCACGTCGACGTGCCTGAGTGCGCCCGCTTCTCTTGGTGGTCGTGCGACGAGGTCACGCCGCCGGCGCTCCGCTGCTCCCTCACTTGGAATCGGCTGTCCGCGTCGCGCCGGGGCGCTTACGCGGAGTGCCTCCGTGCGGCCCCCAAGTGGCCGAGGAGCGCCCCAGCTCCCACGTGCCGCGATCACGCGTGCTCACGGCTTCACGTCGCCGCGAGCCGCGCCTCGCGACGGCTCGCGGAGTGCGTCGCGGGGAGCAAGGCCCCCCAGCGGGCCTGCTCCGCCGAGACCGGCGCGGCCGAAGAAACCTCGCGTCGCGCGAGCGGTTGCACGAAGCGCGCGCAATGCGGAGAGGACCTCTCCTCGTGCGTCGAGCAGAGCCGCTACTTGGAGGCGTGCGAGCGCGCCAAGGCGTCGCGGTAGGCGCGCGAGTAGCCCGCGCGCATCGCGTCGCGCGAGTAGGTGTCGACCACACACGTTCGCGCCCGCGCCACGAGGGCGTCGCGCGCCTCGGTCGTCTGCGCGAGCGCCTTGCGGAGCGCGCCGGCGAGGGCGGTCGGGTCTTCGGATGGCGCGAGGAACCCCGTGCGCCCATCGACCAGGAACTCGGGCACGCCCCCCACCGCCGTCGCCACGACGACGCGCCCTACCGCCATCGCCTCGAGCAGCGCGAGGCCCAGGCCCTCTTTTCGGGCGCCGGAGACCACCACGTCCACGTCGCGCAGCGCCGACGGCACGTCGGCCACCTGGCCCAGGAAGCGCACGCGGCCGAGGAGGCCGAGCCGTCGCGCGAGCGCGCGGAGGGCCGGCGCGTCCGGGCCGTCGCCGCACACGTCGAGGTCGAGATCGGGCACGCGAGCGAGCGCGTGGAGCACGATGTCGACGCCCTTGCGCGGCTCGAGCCTGCCCACGACGGCGGCGCGGGGCGAGCCGACCTCGCGCAGCCCTGGGCGCGTAGGCAGCGGTGAGAACGCGCCGAGGTCGACGCCGTTGGGCACGACGCGCATGCGCGCCGCGCGCTGCGGATCCCGCCTCTGCGCTTCGGCTCGGACGGCGTGGCTCACGGCGCACGACACGTCGGCGCGTGGCAGCGACCAGCGCGCGAACGGCCAGCAGCTCGGGTCGTCGAAGACGCGTGTGGAGTGCTCGGTGCGCACGATCGCGCGGCGTGGCCGCGCCGCGAGCGCCGCGCGCGTGCCCAGCACCTGCGAGCCGAAGGTGTGCAGATGGACCACGTCGGCCCGGTCGCGCGCGAGCAGCGCGCCGAGCCACGCGACGTCGGAGCGCCCGACAGCACGCGCGAGGGTGGCGGTCACGCCCTCGGTCACCGGTCCGCGATCGGTCACGAGGACCCCGTGCTCACGCAGGAACGCGCGCAGCGTCGCGCTCGGCGAGAACAGGGCTACATGGTGCCGCTCGGCGGGCGACCCCACGAGGTCGATGAGCATGCGCTCGGCGCCGCCGACCTCGCCGGCGCAGACCACGTGCACCACGCGGAGCTCGCGGCTCATGGGTGGTCCGCCTCGATCTCCTGGAGGTGCTTGCGCAGCAAGACGTACAGCAGCGCAGCGACCACCGCGTGCACGAGGCTCGTGGAGAGGGCGAGCCCGGCGAGGCCGTAGAGCTTGCCGAGGACGGCGTTGCCGAGGAAATTGAGCGCCGCGTTCAGGACGCCGATCTTTACCATGATGCGGCTGTTCTGCGCGGCCACGTGCGCCCGCACGAGGACGAGCAGCGCGCCGAACGCGGGCACCCCGAGCAGGTAGTAGGGGAGCACGTCGCCCAGGGTGGTCACGCCGCCCGCGTCCATCGCGCCATGGAGGAACACGAGCTCGAGGAGCGGGCGCCGGGCGAAATGGAGCGCGAGGCACGACGCCGCGAGCGACGCGAGCGTCACGCGCAGCGCGCCCCAGGTCTTCGCGCGGAACGACGCGTAGTGCCTGCGCGCGGCGTCGTCCGAGAGGTGCGAGAGCAGCACCGAGAGCATCGCCGCTTGGAGAATGGAGGTCGGAAGCGATCCGACGTCGCCCGTGAGCCGGAGCAGCGTCCCGCCGCCCGCCACGCCCACGAGCCCCGCGAAGAGCTGGTCGACGGAGGGGTTGACGCGCGTCACCGCCGCGCCGAACACCTCGGAGGCGATGAGTCGACCGGCTCGCACGAGCGCGGGAGGCCGAGTGAGCGTCCACTCGAAGCCGAGCCCGCGCGCGAAGGAGCCGAGCAGCGTGAGCGTGACGAGCTCGCCCGCGAGCTGCGCGTACGGAATGACCACCGGGCCCGAGGACCGCAAGAATGCGAGCGAGCCCACCGCCACCGCCGTGCCGCACGCGCTCGCGATGGGCAGCGCGAAATAGCGGTGCTCGGCGTTCAGCTGCGCGCCGAAGAACGTCTTCAGCGACAAAGCCAACAGGTACACGAGGAACGCCGGCACCATGAGCTCGGCCATCGCCCGGTCGTGCCCCGAGTAGATGACCGTGAAGTACGCGGCCGCGACGACCGCCACGAGCAAGGCGAGCCCGCTTCCATAGACGACCGTGTGCGCGAGGAGCGCCCCGCGGAAGCGCGGGAGCTGCTCGGGGTGCCGCTCGCGGATCTCGGCGAGCATCGGCACGAGCGCGGAGTCCTGGTACGCGGAGAACACGAGCGAGCCGGCGAAGGTGAAGATCGCCCACGCGAACGTGTACACGTCGGTCGCGTGGGATCTCCCGAACCACGTCGAGAGGAGCCAGGGGAACACCGCCTCGCCGCCGCGAAACACGATCTGCGCGGGCAAGAGGAGGAGCGAGGTGCGCGCCAGGCTCTTCTTGTGCGGCGACGCGGTCGCGATCGCCGCGGTCGTCGCCCTCGGCTCGGCTGCATCGGCTGCTGGCCCCTCGGTCGTCGCGCTCGGCGGCGGCGTGTCGCTCACGGCGCGAGCACCTCGGGGAGATCCGAGAGGCCGACGACACGGATCTCCTCGCGCTGCGCGAACGCGAGCAGCTCTGCGAGGTTGCCGAGGATGCGTCGAGCGGCGCCCTCGGAGGTGGCGTACGGGCTCTTGCCGGGCACGATCTCCACGTTGTGGAACATGCACGTGAGCACCGGCGGGAGCCGCGGCCCAGGCCTCTTCGCGGCGTCGCGGAGCTCGTCTTCGGCGAGCCCCACGAGCGCCCGACCCGACATGTGCGTGGGCCGAAGCCAGCGGGGCTCGAGGTGCCTCCCGAGCACCGGCAAGGCGTTCGCCCACCGCCGCCGGATGGTGATCGGCACCTCCCAGAGCGGGCACTCGCCGACGCGGCCCGGCTCCTCCCACGCGGGGTGGTACGGCTGCGTCGGCGCGTCGGGGAACGCGAGCCCGGGCGCCCCGCTCGAGGCCCAGTCCATGTGCGGCGTCACGCTCGACTCCACCGCGTAGCCGAGCTCGGAGAGAATGCGCAGCGTGTGGCGACCCACGCCGAACCGCCCGGCGCGGAACGCGAGGGGCGGGCGGCCGAACGCCGCGGAGAAGCCCGCCGTCAGCGACGTGAGCTTGGCGCGCTCTACAGGCTCGGGGAGATCGCGTTGAAATTGTGACGTAATATCCGGAAGATACGCGTCGGGCGCCACGGTCTCGCCGTGCAGGTGGGCGCCGAGGTCGGCCTTCGCCGCGAGCAACACCTCGACCGAAGCGGGGTCCTCCAGGACCTCGCCCGACACGAGGTAGGTGCCCCTCGCGCCGAAGCTCTGGAAGAGCGGCTCGAGGCGCCGCGCGACGCCGTCGGTGACGCCGGCGAACGCCGCGGGCTTTTCGACGCGCCACCCTGGGCCCTTGTCGCACTCCGTGTCGATGGTGACCGTGAGGTAGGCGCGCGGCACGCAGCGGACGTAGCACGACCGGGGCCGTGAATCACGACCGCCCGGCGCGCCACCACCGCGCGCGAGCTACCTCGACGACCAGACCGCCCAGCGACCCCGCGTCGCCCAGTCGTCGCTCTGGTCCTTGAAGGCTCCCACGTAAGCGGCCGACGGGTCGAAGAAGCCGTCTTTGGGTGGCGTCGCGGCGGTCTCCACGAGCGGGCTCGCGGGTCCGAAGACGGGCTTCTCGAGGTCGAACGCGCGGTCGGTCTTGGGGTCGACGCTGAAGAGATTCTTGTGCGCGGTCGCCTTCACCCAGTCGACCTCGGAGAGCGCGCCGTCGTTGTCCTTGTTGGGAGGAGTGGCGCCCTTCTCCGGGTAGGCGATGTTGTCGAGCACCGCAGTGTTCCTGGCGTTCCAGAAGAGGCTGTTCGTGAGGGTGAGCGCCCCCTCGGTCACGCCGGCGTGCGTCGACACGTCGCGCACGTCGAGCGAGGCCTCGAACCCGCTCACCAGGACGTTGCGTAGGGTCGCCCGAGTGTTCCGCCGCAGGAGCAGCCCGTACTGGGCGTTGTCGACGTCCGCGTTCTTGCCGAACAGAGAGGCGTTGAAGATCGTGGGGCTCGAGAGCGGCAGGTTGGCCGAGCCCTGGGCGTCGTTGTCGCCTTCGATGCCGTTGTCCTCGCCCACGTGGCCCGGCGACTGCTGCAGCACGAGAAACTGGAGGCGCCCCGAGTACCCGTTGTCCCAGTCGAAGCCGTCGTCCTCGTTGCCCTGGCAGGCGAGGTACTTTGCGTCGACGGTGCCGCCGAAGAACTCGAAGCAGTCGTCGAGCGCCTGCCGCACCTGAACGTGGTCGACCCTCGTGCCCCGCCCCACGCCCGCGAACGTGACGCCGTTTACCTCGTTGTCCTGCGCGAGGACGACACCCGCGTACTCGACCCGGACATAGCGAAGCACGCCGCTCGAGTCGTCAGGATCGGTGCCGCCGAACTGCGTGCCCTGCACCGTGGTGAGGATCCCCTCGACGTTCCCCTTGCCGCCCGGCATGTTCACGGGCGCGTTGCCGAGCAGCACGAGCCCGCCCCAGTCGCCGGCGCGGCGATCTTGCGGAGCGGCCTGGCTCGTGAAGACGATGGGCTCGTCCTCCGTGCCCTCCGCGATGAGCTTCGCGCCCGCCTCGACGAGGAGGATGGCCTTGCTCCGCGCGTCACCCTTCAGCGTCGTGCCCTTCTCGATGGTCAGGGTCGTGCCCGTCTTCACCACCACGAGGCCTTGGAGCAGGTACTCCTTGGCGGCGGTCAGGTTCATCGCCGTCTTGATGTCGCCCTTCAGCACTTCTAGCGCCTTCGGTGCGGCGGCGCCGCTCGAGGGCGGGTTGCCCGTGGGGGAGGTCGCGGCGGTCCGCTTGGCGTCGACGCTGAGCGAGCCGTCGTCGGAGCACGCGGTGAAGCAAACGGCGAGGGGGAGCGCGAGGCCGACGAGGGGCCCAAAGAGGGAGGTCCGGAGGAACGTGCGGGAGCTCATGGGATTGCCTATCTTCTTCACGGGTGATGGTGTGGAGTTCGTGGGCAGGAATGTGCCGACCTTCGGTGACGGTCTTCGTTCGCTCTCACGAACTGTCCGCGACATTCAGTATTTGTAACTGGCAGTCAGCCACGCGTTGGTGCCCGTCAGGTATCGACTCGTGAGGAACGCGCCCGACTCGCCTTGGCTGAAGCGGACCGGGGAGTTCATGAGGTTCTCGAGCGTCAGCTTCAGCTCGACGTGCTCGCCGACTCCTTGGCCCACGCTCGCGTCGACCAGGTGGCGGGGCTGCTCAAAGACGTCGGGGAGCCCGTTCTGCCCTACCTGGGATATCCGCGCCCCGTACACGTTGTAGAGGAGCCGCGCGCGCGTCCTTGTGACCGGGTGTTCCCAGTCGAGCGCCAGATTCACGACGTAGGGTGACTGCCCGGCGAGTGCGCGCGACTGCGAGGTCTGGATGCCCGCCGAGGGCGAGAGCTCTACGCGAGAGTGCACGAGGGTGAGGTTCCCGAGAAATGACAGCTCGGAGAGCGACTTGTGCACGAACCCGAGCGACCGCCGCGCCTCGAGCTCCACGCCCGCGTTGACCGCGCCGCGCGCGTTCGCGTAGCTCAGCACGCCGCGGCTCGTGGGCAAGATGATGGGCTCGATGGGCGCCGTGAAGCTCTTGTAGAAGAACGACGCCGAGAGCACCTGGGCGTCGCCGGGGAAGAGCTCGGCGCGCGCGTCCAGATTGACGATCCGCGCGCGATCGAGGTCGGGATTGCCGAGGATCTCGCGAGCGCCGAAGAAGTCGCTGAAGATGAACGGCGCGAGCTCGCGCAGCTGGGGGCGCGACACCGTGCGCGAGACGGCGAGTCGCAGGTTCGTGCGCTCCGAGGTCTTCAAGGTGAGGTTCGCCGAGGGGAGGGCGTCCACGCGCTCGAGGCGCGACGTCACGCGCTCGGTGGACTCCGCCGCGAACGGATCGAAGGAGTCGATCGACTGCACCGCGCGCTCGAGCCGCTGCCCCACCACGACGCGTACGCGCTCGTGGAGCGCCACGTCGGCCATCAGGTGGCCGCCCACGACGTCGTACCGCGCGGCGTAGAGGTCGGTGGGCCGCGTCCACTCCTCGAGCTCGAGGGCGGTGCCCACGTTGTCGGGCGTGAACAGCTCGGCCGGGGACCTCCGGAAGACCTCCGGGCGCGCGTCGCGAGCGCGGAGGAAGCGGAATCGGCGCGCCTCGAAGCTGCGGCCCCGGAGCGACGCGAGGCCTCCGAGCTCGAGCCGCACCGGCCGCTCGCCGTCGCGGATGGGCTGCTTGTAGGTGAGCCCCAGGGTGCGGGTGGTCTCCCCCTGGTTCGCGAAGAAGTGCTGGCCGCTCTGCGTGCCCTCGCGGAACGAGAGGCCCTGCGCGGCGTCGGCTACGTACACCGACTCGCGGAGGTCGGGCTCGCCGGAGGTCGCGCGTCCGTAGCCGAGGCTCCAGCCAAGCTCGGCCCTTCGGAGCGACTCGATGCGGTGCTCACCGCGGAGCTGCCCGTACATGAGCTGCCGCTGGAGAAAGCGCTGCCGCTCGTCGCGCACGTCGGCCTGCTGCTCGTCGTTGAAGCCGGTGATACGCCGCGCCTCGGCCTCGGAGCTGCGCGAGAGCAGGCCGCTCAGCGTCAGCGTGTGGGCGGGCGAGGGGCGCCACTCGAGCCCGGCGTAGCTGGAGATGGTGACCGCGTCGGTGCCGCTGTCCACGCGGTAGTCGTTCAGGCGGACGAGCTCGCCGGGGCGCGACGGGTCGAGGCCGTAGGTGCGCAAGAGCTCGCCCGTGCGGCGCTGGAATCGGCGGGAGTACCCGAGCGCCGCGATGTAGCCGAGGCTATGTCCGCCGAGCTTGCGCGTGTCGCCCACGAGCAGGCTGCCGGTGCCGCTCGGCAGCGAGACCGTCTCGGTCAGGCCGATGGGGGAGGACAGCGCGCGGCCGTAGTCGGTCAGGTTCGGGTCGACGGTCCCGTCCGGGCGCAGCCGCGTGATGCGCTCCCGCGGGAGGCCCGCCGGCAGCCGCCGTGTGCCGTCGTCTACGCCGAGCCAGTCGAGTGAGCCGCCCGCGTACGACGGTCGCCGCGCGAAGGTGGTCTCGCCGTTGAGGCCGACGCCGAGTGACGCGAGGAACGTGAACCTCTCGGGCGCCCTCCGCATTCGGATGTCGAGGATACCGCCGGCAAATTGCCCTGGAAGATCGGGAGTATACGTCTTCTTGATCGACAGGTCGGACAGGACGAGTGAGGGGAACATGTCGAGCGGCACCGCGGTGCGATCGGGGTCGGTGGACGGCATCGGCAGGCCGTCCACGAGCGAGCTCGTGTAGCGATCGCCGAGGCCGCGGATGACGATCGTGCGACCGTCCACCACGCTCGCGCCGACGACGCGCTTCACGGCGTCTGCCGCGGAGCGATCGGGCGACCGGGCGATGTCCTGGGCGCCGACGGTGTCGGTCGCCCCCGCGGCGTTTCGACGAAGCGCCACCTGGCCGGCGGCGCTGTTCCGGTCGGGCTCGTACTCCACCGCGGCGAGGTCCTCGATGGCGTCCGCGTCGGGCTCGAGCGCGACGCTCAGCGTGGTGACGCGGCCGCTGAGCACGCGGACGTTGCGCACCCGCGCGGGCTTGTGGAGGTCGGCCACGACCCGGAGCGTGTGGGCGCCGGGAGGCAGGGCGAGCGCGAAGGCGCCGTCCTCGTCGGTCGCCACCGCGAGCCGTTGGCCGTCGCCGCCCGCCGCGATTACGCTCACCTCGGCGCCGGGGAGCGGCGTGTGGTCTTCCCGGCTGGTCACGCGACCGCGAAGGGTCACGGTCGCGCTCGGCGACGGAGCGATGCCGGGCGGCTCCGCTGCCTCGGCGGCCGCGGGGCTGGCCCCGGAGGCGCCGAGCGCCGTGAGGGCCGTGTACAGGACGCACGTCACCTGTCGACGCGCGCGGCGCCGCTCCTGGGGTCCGGGGGGTTGCATGAGGGCTCCTGGCCGTGAGGCCGCTACTCGTCCGCCTTCGCCGTGAGGATGGAGACCGTGATCGCGCCGTGCGCGCGCGCCACGTCCATGGTGCGCACCGCCACCCCGAAGGGCGCGCCGTCGTCGGCGTCGAAGTACACGGTCTTGTCTGCGCGGGCCGCGAGCACCCGCTCGACGCGCGCGCCGAGCTCGGCGGCGGCGACCTCCTCACGGTTGAGTCGCACCGCGCCGTCCGCCGCAACTGTGAGCACGACGGGCACGTCGGCGCTCTGCGCGGCGCTCGCCTCCGCCTGCTTCGGGAGGGCGAGGCTGAACTTCTTCGACAGCAGGGGCGCGATGACCATGAACACGATGAGCAGCACGAGGACGACGTCGACGAGCGGCGTCACGTTCATTTGCGGCGTCGCGCCCCGCGACTTGCGAGGGCCTGACTCGAGCGTGATGGCCATCAGCCCTTCTCCTGCTTCTCCACCAGCAGCGCGCAGCCCGGGAAGCCCGTGCGCTGCACCCGCGCGAAGAGCGCGCGGACCTTGCCGTACGGCGCCGTCGCGTCGGCCTTCAGCACGACCTTGCGGTCCGGCGCCACCGCGTGCAGCTCGGTCAGGCGCGCCGCGAGCGCGTCCGGCGTGACGGGCTCCCTCTCGAGGTAGAGCGCGCCGCTCGCGGCGAGCGTGAGCGTCACCGGGTCGACCGAGGCGGTCTTCTGCGCGTCGTCGGGCCGGGCCACGCTCGGGAGCTCGACGCGCTCACCGTGCTCGAGCTGCGGTGCGATGACCATGAACACGATGAGCAGCACGAGCACGACGTCGACGAGCGGCGTGACGTTGATCTCGGGCAGCACCGTGGCTCCGGTCGGGACGCGCGTGGGGCGCGTCTTGGGCACGCGCGAAGGCCGACGGGGCTGTGCGCGGGGCGCGCGGGGCGCGCTCGCGGGGGCGCTCACTCTGCCGCCTCGAGCGAGGCGTCGACGCGCCGGTTCTCGAGGTCGTCCAGGAGCTCGCCGGTCGCGCGGGAGAGCGTGCCCTCGAGGATCGTGATCGACGCGTTCAATTGGTTGAAGAGGAGCACCGAGGGGATGGCGACGAGGAGGCCGAGCGCGGTCTCCACGAGCGCCTCGGCGATGCCCGCGGACACGGCGCCGAGGCCGCCAGAGCCCGTGGCGGCGATACCCTGAAACGCCGAGATGATGCCCACGACAGTGCCCAGGAGGCCGACGAACGGCGCCACGGAGCCGATGCTCGCGAGCACCGAGAGACCGCGCCGAAGCTCGCCGCTCACGGCCTCCTTCTGCCGCTCGGACTCGCGCCGTACGAGCTCGACGGCGTCGACGGTGCCCCGCTTGGACCCAAGCTTGCTCAGCGTGGGCCCTATGAGGCGGGCGAAGGGGGAGTGGGTGTGTGCGGGGGCGATCTCGGCGAGACCCTCGAACTGTCCGCGCTCCAGGATGGGCAGCGCGGTCTTCATGAAGGTGCGCGTCGCGCGCGACCCGCGCGCGAGGGCGAGCCATCGCTCCACGGCGATGGCGATGGTCGTGGCCGCCATGGCGAGGAGCACCGCCGCGATGAACTTGCTGAGGGGGCCCATCGAGGCCCAGATGTGGAATGGATTGAGGTTCATGGGGATACTCCTCCTGGCAGGCGCGGAGACGGAGTCGTGATGGGCAGTTGGTCGGGGGTGGGCGGGGTCGACGAAGAAGGAATGCCCACTAGAGTCGCGGGCGGAATGGCAAGTTGGCGAACCGGACGACGCGCGCCGGGCGGCCGTCGAGCATGGCGGGAGAGAAGCGCCACGCCGACACCGCGCGCACCACCTCGGCGTCGAGCAGCGGGTGCCCTCGCACGATGACCACGTCGGTGACGCTCCCGTCCTCGCGCACGACGTAGCGCACGCGGACGGTGGCCTGCACGCCGGCGCGGCGCGCGGCCTCGGGGAAGGTGGGGAGCGCGCGGGCGAGCACGCGAGGCGCGGCGACGTTCTCGGTCGTCTGGGCCATGGGCGCTGGCGGAGGCGTAGGCGCAGGTGGCGCCGAGGGCCTCTGCGCGCCGGCCGCGGGGCCGCCGGTCCCGGTGCCGCCCACGACGCCGTCGAGGCTGCCGCCGACGACACCCTCGGCCGCGGGCAGCGGGGCGGTGGGATCACCCTGCTTCGGGGCCTCGGTCGGCGTCTCGCGCGGCGCGAGGGTCGCCGGGCGCCCAAGGGGCGGGGGGCTCGACTTGGCCTTTGGGGCGGGCGGCCTCGGGGTCTCCACCTTCGCGGGCGCCGGTCGCGTCGGCGGCTTCTGGGGCGCGAACACGACGGGCACCGCCTCCTCGAGCGCCTTGCGTTTGATCTCTTTCCCAAAGACCACGCCCAGGACGGCGACCGTCGCGAGCACGACGCCAGCGGACGCGTACCCGACGAGCAGCCGGCGGGCGGAGAAGTCGTGGAGGCGATCGTGCTCGAGTGCGGCGAGTGACACGCCGAACCCTCTAAGGACCGAATTTGACGAAACGGTGAACCCTTCGAGACCATCGCGCGCGCGCCACGAGACGTTGGCGGGCCTTCGCGTCGCGGTCACGTGGACGTCGCGACCGTCACCGTCTCGTCGCAGAGCGCGCGTCGATCCGCGCACGTCGCCCGGCGCACTCTGCTACGGATGCGCGCGATGCCCGTCCTCTCCGCGCACGCGATCACCAAGGCCTACGGGCTCCGCCCCCTCTTCGACCAGGCGACGTTCACGATCCGCCGCGGCGAGAAGGTGGCGCTGCTCGGGCCGAATGGCACCGGCAAATCGACGCTTCTCCGCGTGCTGGCGGGGATCGAGCCGCTCGACACCGGCTCGATCGATCGTCGCCGCGACGCGACGATCCTCTACCTGCCGCAGGAGCCCGTGCTCGATCCCGAGCGCACCCCGCGCGAGATCGCCCGCGAGGGGCTGGTGCTCTGGCACGCGGCGAAGTCACGCTACGACGAGGTGTCGCACAGGCTCGGTGAGGGCGAGGTGACGGCGGCGCTGATGGATGAGCAGGCGTCGCTGGCGGAGGACGTCGAGCGGCTCGGCGGCTGGTCGCGCGACCACGAGGTCGATGAGATCTTGCTCCACCTCGGCGTGACCGACGTCGACCGACCGGTCGGCACCATGAGCGGCGGCGAGCGGCGGCGCGTGGCGCTCGCGCGCATCCTCGTCGCGAAGCCCGAGCTCGCGATCTTCGACGAGCCCACGAATCACCTCGACGCCGACACGATCGCTTGGCTCGAGGACCACCTCGTCCGAGAGTTCCCCGGCGCCGTGCTGCTCGTCACGCACGACCGCTACGTGCTCGAGAAGATCGCGACGCGGGTCCTCGACCTCGAGAACGGCGTCCTCACC
Source organism: Myxococcales bacterium (assembly GCA_016720545.1). Classification (NCBI taxonomy): domain Bacteria; kingdom Pseudomonadati; phylum Myxococcota; class Myxococcia; order Myxococcales; species Myxococcales bacterium. Next base: position 411,061 of record JADKKK010000034.1, on the reverse strand, counting down.
GAGTACACGAAGCGCAACGACAGCGTCGGCGCGTTCGTGGACTTCCTCGAGCAGAAGGCCGAGCGGTTCGCGCAGGCCGAGCGCGTCGAGTCGAACCGCCAGAATTTCCTTCGCCGTGAGATCGAGTGGCTGCGGCGCGGCCCGAAGGCGCGCTCCACGAAGCAGAAGGCGCGCATCCAGCGCGCCGAGACCGCCATCGGGGCCGAGGGGCTGCGCGTGCGCGGAGAGGTCGATCTCGCGGGGCTCGAGGGCGGCGCCGCGAGGCTCGGAAAGACCATCCTCGACCTCGTGGACGTGCGGCTCGACCTCGGTGGCCGCCGGCTCATCGACTCGCTCACGATGCGCCTGGTGAAGGGGGCGCGGGTCGGCATCGTCGGGCCGAACGGGGCAGGGAAGACCACCCTCCTGCGGCTCGTCACGGGCGAGCTCGAGCCCACCTCGGGCACCTTGGTGCGCGGACTGCAGACCAAGATCGCCTATTTCGACCAGGCCCGCACCACGCTCCGCGACGACTGGTCGGTGCTCGACAACGTCGCCGAGCGCGAGGACTCCGACCGCACGGGCGGCGGCACGGTGATCCTCGGGGATCGCGAGATGGGCATGCGCGCCTATCTGGAGCTCTTCCTCTTCAACGGCGCCGCGCTCCGGCGCAAGGTGTCGGCGCTCTCCGGCGGGGAGCGGGCGCGCGTCGCGCTCGCGCTCTCCCTGAAGTCGGGGGCGAACGTGCTCCTGCTCGACGAGCCGACGAACGACCTCGACATGGACACGCTGGGCGCGCTCGAAGACCTCATCGAGAGCTGGCCCGGGTGCGTGCTCGTCGTGTCCCACGACCGGTGGTTCCTCGACCGCGTGGCGACGTCCATCCTCGCCTTCGAGGGCAACGGAAAGACGCAGCTCTACTCGGGGAACTGGGAGGCCTACCGCGAGCAGAAGCGCGAGGACGAGCGGGCCGCGAAGCCCGCGAGGCCGGCGTCGCGCCGCGCGCCCCCGCCCTGACCACCGTCGACGCCGTCGGTGCGAGGCCGCGTTCGAGCGGCGCGCCGCGCGCCGTCAGCGCGCCCAGCCATTGCGGAGCAGGTTGCCCCGGCCCGTAGGCCAGAGCATGCAGTTGGTCTGCGAGCCAGGCACTGCGAACACGAGGACCGCGGCCTTCCCGTCCGCGTCTTTGAGCGAGACCAAGATCTCGAGCGCCCCGTCCCCGTCCAGATCCGCGATGGTGGGTACGGCCATCGAGCCGCGTCCGGGGAGCTTCACCTCGTGGAGCTTCGCTCCGCCGGGGCCGAGCACGAACAGCGCGCCCTTACCGGCGGGGCCGTAGGTCGCGAACACGACCTCCGGCGCGCCGTCTCCGGAGAGATCGGCCACCACCACGCCGCCGGTGAGCACGCCCTTCTCCGCCGTGAAGGCGGTCGCCCAGAGCTCCTTTCGCGCCGCCGACACCGCGTGGATCTTCCCGTCGAAGCCCGCGAAGAGCAGCTCGGGGCCCTTCTCCGCCGGAGAGATGTCCGCCACGGTCGCTTGGTTGGTCGCCGCGATCAGGTTGCCCCCGAGGTCCTCGAGGCCGTCGAGGTACGCCGGGACGTGCAGCGGCGCCTCCCACCCGGGCGGGCGCGACGCGTCGGCGCGCACGACCCACAGACCGACGCCCTGCTTGCGGTTCGACTGCGCGGCGTTCTGCACGCTGCCGAGGATCACGATCTCGTACTTCCCGTCGCCGTCGAGATCCGCGATCGCGGGCGCGGTGTTCGTGAAGTGCGCCTGGAGCGACGTCGCCTCCTTCTCCGAGTAGCCCTGCCGCGCCTCCGCGAGGTCGTGCAGGTACCGCACGCCCGGGGTCTTGCGGCTGCCCTTGAAGTCGGGCGCGGAGTCGAAGGCGGCGCCCGTGCCCTTGTGGAAGCTCGCGTATGCGTTGTCGTGCGGGACGACGACGTCGTGCTTGCCGTCGCCGTCGAGATCGCCGAGCGCGAGGTTCTGATCGTAGGCGCCCGCGAGGTAGCAGGGCGCGGGGGCGGCCGGCGTGCACCCGCTGGCGCCCGCGGCGTTGGGGGGGAAGCCGGCCACGGGAGCGCCGTCGCCGTGCCACGCGGCCACCACGTCGGAGGGGCGGCTCCTGCCTGCGGCCGCCACGATCTCGAGCTTCCCGTCGCCGTCGAGATCGCCCGCGGCGATCGAGCGGAGCTCGTCGGCGAACGTGACGGGGAAGCCCTTCACGGGCGCGCCCTTCGCGTCGAAGACGTACACCTTGTCGCGCGCCGCGACCGCGACCTCGAGCGCGGCGTCGCCCGCAAAATTCCCGACGACGGGGCTCGCCCAGATCCGCCCGGCGCCCGCGGGCGCGGTCCACTTGGGAGAGCCGTCCGCGCCCCACACGACCACGCGCGCGCCGCGCGCGGCGACCACCTCGAGCTTCCCGTCTCCGTCGAGGTCCACGACCGCTGGCGATCCGAGCCAGCCGTCGTCCGCGTCCGCGTCCCCGAGCGCGAGCCTCTTGGTCGGGGCGGCGACCGCAGCGGTGCCTCCGGTGCCGGCGTTGCACGCGGCCACGGGCGGGAGGGTCCCCACCGCCGCCACCGCCGCCACCGCCGCCACCGCCACCGCCACCGCCGCCACCGCCGCCACCGCCGCCACCGCCACCACCGTCTGCCTCGGTCCCCGGCGTGAGCGGATCGCCCCCCGCGGTCTTGCCGCAGCCCTCGCCGAGCACGCCCACCGCACACAGCGCGAGCGTGAGCGCGAGGGTCGCGCGCGGTGAGCGTGTGCGGGTCGGGCGCTTGGCGCGCGTCGTGACGGACATGGCCGCAGTGTACGACGTGGCCGCGCCGCGCACCCGTCACGGAACGAGGCGTGGACGACCAGGACGCGGAGCGCCACCCGCGTTGTCGCGAATTCATGAGGAGAGACGCAGGCATGCGCGTTTCTCGTGGGCGGCACGATGCCTGCGAAGGACCTCGCATGAAGAACGATCCTTCGCACGTCTCTCTCGACTCCACCCTCGATCTGCCGGAGTGGATCCTCCGCGGACGCGACGTCGACCCCGTCCCCGTCCTGTCGCGGCGTCCGCGCCCCGTCGAGCTCGGCGACTCCCTCCGCCTGCGGTGGTGGACGAGCGGCGCGTCGGGCACCCGGCCGAAGGGTTACCCGTCGTGCGCCGGGCGGCGTTGAGCGCGTCCCTCTTCGTCGTTCACATCCCAGCTCTCATCCCGCATCTCATCGCGCGGGACGGGCGGGCCGAGTCCGGGTACGACGGATCCATGCAGTACACGCCGCCGCCGGGCTATCCCGCGCCGCCGCCCCCCCACGACCCCAACGGCGCCTTCTCGCGTGGTCCGAGCGGCGCCGGCGTGCCAGCGCTCGCCGTCGCCGCGTTCGGCGCCTTGGCGCTCGCCGTGGTGGCCATGGGCGCCGAGCGGTTCGCCTACTACGGCACCCGGGCGTCGCTCTACGAGCTCACGGTGCGCGACGGCGTGCCCTTCGCCAGCGTCTACACGGCCGCGGCCTTCTTCACGGCGCTCGGCGTGCTCGTGGGCGGCGTGCTCGCGTTCGCCCTCGGCCCACGGCTCACCGGGCTCATCGGGGCGCTCATGGCGGCCGCGGGCTGCGTCGCGTGCGTGGTGGTCGGCGTGTGGGGTTACGCCCTCGTGGCGTTCGGCTCGGGCGTGTTCCGCGTCGCGCCGGTCGCGGTGATGCTCGAGGCGATCCCCTCGACCGGCGCCCGGTTCCGCCGGGTCGCGGCGGCGGCGGCGGCGGGCTACGCGGTGGTCGACGTGGTGGCCTTCGCGTCGTCGGCGTTCGCGATGGTGCGCGCGAACCTCGGCGTCTCTTGGGGATTTGGGCTCGGGGCCGCGCCCTTTGGGGTGGCGGCGGTGTTGTGCGGAGCGCTCCTCTGGATGGGGCCGCGCGCGCACCTCCAGACCGACGAGCGGCTCGAGCTCACCGCGGGCCCGGCCGGCGATCCCTACCGCGGCGGACCCGGCTCGCGGGTCGTCGGCGCGGCGCCGCTCGACCCCGGGCTTCTGGCGGCGCTCATGGGGGCGCACCTCATCGTGTCGATCGTCTCGGCCCTCCCGTACTACCCGCGCGCGCTGCCCAGCGGCTCGCTCTTCCGCGGCCTCGAGACGCTCGTGTCCATCGCCGCGTCCGCCGGGCTCGCCGCGGTCCTCGTGACCACCCCGGTGCGCGCGCGCTCGGCGCACCTCTTTGGCGTGGGGCTCGCCGTGCTCGCGGCCGGAACCGTGCTCCGCGCCGTGCCGCTCGCGCCCGCCGGCGCACTCGCGCAGCTCGTGCTCGCCTTCGGGCACTCCCTCGTCGCGGCGCTCGGTGTCGCGGCGTTCGCGACCCGCGCCCCACGGAGGTTCGGGGCGCTGGCCGTCGCGCTGTGGGCGCTCGTGCCGACCTGGTTCGGGTTCGCCCTGCGCGCGCTGCCCTCATCGAGCGCGTCTGAGAGCGGCGCGTCCGCGGGGTTGGCCGCGGCCGTCGCGGCGCTCGGGCTCGTCGCCGCCGCGGTCGCGCTCGGGATGCTCGTGTTCGGCGAGCGGCTGCAGCCGGGCGACGATCCGTAGTGTGCGGTTGCAGGTGTGTGGTGTGGCCGCAGCTCAGCCAGCGCGGCGCTTGTCGGCCACGAACGCGAGGCCCTGGGCGTTCAGCGTGACGTCGAGCTCGAGGGCCGCCCAGTCGCTCGGGCCGAGCGAGAGCCCCACCCGGCGCGCCGCGGTGTCGAGCGCCTCGCGCAGCCTGGCTTGGATCGTACCGGTGAGCTCGCTCAGGGGCGCCGCGGTCGCCGCGGCTTGGGCGACCCACTGTTCGGAGAGCTCGACGAAGCGGCGCACCTGATCGGCGATGCGGTGCACGTCGCGGGCCTCGCCGTAGTGGGTGGGGCACACCGAAGGCTCGCCGAGGGCGAGCACGCGGTCGAGGCTCTTCAGCGCCTCCGCGGCGTCGAAGTCGGTGGGCGTCGTGGAGGCGAACGCGAAGGTGCCCGCGCGCTGGAGGTGCGGGTACACGAGGCCGAAGGTGTCGCCCGTGTACACGGTGCTCGTGGCGGGATCGTGCACCACGAAGTGGTGCTTCGCGTGGCCCGCGGTGTGGAGCGTCGTGAGCGTCGCGTCGCCGAGCGTGAAGGTCGCGCCGTCTTCCATCACGCGCACGCGCGCCTCCGGGATGGGCGCGATCACGCCGTAGAGCTCCGTGAAGCGCGCCTCGCCGTACACGTGCTTCGCGCTGGCGACGAGCTTCGCCGGATCGATGAGGTGCCGCGCCGCCCGCGGGTGCGCGAGGAGCGTCGCGTTCGGGCACGCCGCCATGAGGCCGCTCGCGCCGCCCGCGTGGTCGAGGTGCGCGTGGGTGACCACGACGTAGCGCACGTCTTCCGGGCGCCGGCCCGCGGCCGCGAGGGTCTCGAGGAGCACCGGCACAGCGGCGTTCGTGTAGCACTCCACGAACGCGCACTCGTCGCCGGCGGTCCGAAGGTAAGCCGCCGCAAATCCGGACGCCCGGGCCTCGCAGTCGATGGTGGCGCGCGCGTGTTTCATGAGCTCTTCTCCTTCGCGTCGTCGTCGCGGGGCTTCGGGGCCACGAGGAAGGCCACCCCCACCGAGATGAAGTACAAGAGGCAGAGCGCGCCGCTCACCGCGATCTGGCTGGTCACCTCGGGTCCAGGTGTGACGATGGCGCCGGCGATGAACGAGCAGAGGATCGCCCAGCGGCTGAACTTCACGAGCTGCTGTGGGGTCACGATGCCCGCGATCGCGAGGAACGTGATGAAGAGCGGGAGCTCGAACACGAAGCCGAACGCGAGCAGCATTCGGGTGGTGAAATCCAAGTAATATTCCATGGTTGGCCGCGAAACGAGCAGCATGTTGCCGCCGTCGTCGACCTTGCCCAGGAGCGAGAAGAAGTAGTTGAACGTGAACGGGAACGCGACGAAGTAGGCGAACGCCACGCCCGACAGGAAGAGCCCCGTGGAGAAGAAGACGAACGGCACGATGTACCGCTTCTCCTTCGCGTAGAGGCCCGGGCTCACGAAGGCCCACAGCTGGTAGAAGATCACCGGGGCGCCGATGAGCACGCCGCCCGTCATGGCGAGCTGCATGTAGTTTACAAAGGCGTCCGCCGGCGCGAGGGTCTGGAGCTCGAGCTTGGTACCCGGGAAGTGCTCTGCCCAGACCTTGTAGTAGGGCCGCTCGAGGAGGAAGAGCAGGTGCTCTTTGTAGGCCCAGCAGATCGAGGCGCCGAAGAGCGTGCCCAGGGCCGCCTTGATGACGCGCGAGCGGAACTCGGCGACGTGCTCCCAGATCGTCATGTGGACGTCGGCCTCGGGCTCGACGTGGGTGAGCTCGTCGCCGTCGCTCATGGGGCTCCCGTGCCCGGCGCTTCGGTCGCGGGGCTCTGGCTGGTCGCGTCGGTCACGGCCGTTACGGGGGCGGCGACGGCGGGGCTCGGCGAGGTGGCCCCGGGAGCGCTCGGCGACGTGGCCGTGGGCTCCGGGGCCGTCGCCACGTCGGTGTCGAGGCCGCTCGTGTCCTCGGGCTCGGGCGGATCGTCGGGCACGACGCCGTCGACCGCGCCCGTTCGGTAGAGCGGATCGCGATCGAGGGCGGAGCGCGGGAAGCTGCCGCCGTAGACGAACGAGGTGTCGGGCATCGCGTCGAACCCGTCGGGGCCGACCTGCGGGTGCTCGCGCTCCTCGGCGACGTAGCCCGAGGTGAGATCGGCGTCGTGCGAGGCCGGGGGCGCCGCGCCGGAGCCGGCGCCGGGCTGGTCGTCGAGGCGCATGCTGCGCGCCACGCTGTCGAGCTCACCGCGGGCGAGCTTACGGATTTCGGCGATGTCCTGGCCGAGGCCTTCGGCGTGGAGCACGTCGTCGATGCCGCTCTGTGCGCGCAGATCGCCGGCCATGCGCCGGATCTTCCCGGACCACTGCCCGAGCTTTCGGAGCATTTTGGGCAAGTCTTTCGGACCGACGACGACAATCGCCACGATCACGAGCACCACGAGCTCGCCGAAGCCCATCCCAAACACGGGGTGGACACTAGCACACGCCCAGCCGGCGCCTCCGCGAAGTGCGCGAAGCACGCGAAGTGCGAGCGCGCGGGTCGCTACGCTAGGCTCGAGGGATGGTGCCGATGCAAGAGGGGCGCGCTGCGCGTGGGTGGAGGAGCGGGTGGCCGTGCGGCGCGTGCTTCATCGCGTGGACGGCGTGCACCCCCACGCCGCCGCCGAGCGCGAGCGCCGGAGCGGTCCAGCCTGGTCCGCTGGCCACGTCGCCCGCGTCGGCGTCCGGGTCCCCGCTCGCGCCGCCCGCGCCAGCTGTGCCCGCGCCGTCCGCCGCCCGCGCCCTGCCGCCGGTACGCGGGCGCCTGGTGGGCCAGTTCCCGCACTCGATCGAGCCCGCTGTGTGCGTGCGCGCCTTCGTCGCGGTGGCCCGCGGTAGGGTCGAGCTCTCGGGGGCGGCGCTCGCGGAGGGCGACGTCGCGGTGCTCACCCACCCGGGGCCGGAGCCGGTCCGAGTCGTCGGAGAGGGCCTCCTCGCCGTGGCCACCGTCGACCTCCCTCACTGCGCCGTGCTCTCGCGCCCCGTGGGGACCACCCAGGTGGTGCGCGCGGCGGCCGCGGCGCCGCTCACCAGTTAGTTAGTTAGTCTTGCACGGCCCGCGCGACCCACCGCACCACGGGGGCCGCGGCCTTCGCGTGCTTGACGAGGGTCGTGAGGGCCTTGCGGGACGTGAGCTCCTCGGGGGCGAGGGCAGGGAAGACGACCACGAGCCCCTTTCGCTTCAACAGCTCCACGCGCGGGTGGCCGGGATCCACTCCGCGCGGGGCCTTCTTCAGCATGCCCATCGACTCGAGCGTGAAGCCCTTCTTTTCGAGCGGGCGGAGCAGCTGGGTGAGCTCCTCGCCCCGGTCGCTCTGCACCACCGCCCGGAACCTCGCGAGCGCCGGCGCCTCCATCCCGTAGGTGCCAGCGCCCGCGAAGGTCTCGGTGCCCACCTGAAGGTAGAGCGCCACGGCGACGTCCATCTTCACCTTGTCGTGCCCGAGGCTCAGCGCGCCGCTCGCGTGGGGCTTGTACGGCGACTTGTCGGCCGAGAAGCGCACGTCGCGGTGGATGCGGAAGACCTTGGGCGCGCCGAGCTCGAAGTCCGGGTACTCACCGTCGAGCGCCTCGCGCGCCTCCGCGAGGAGCGTGGCCATCGGCGAGGCCCACCCCGCCTCGTACTCGGCCTTGTGCGCAGCGAACCACTCGCGATCTTGGTGCTTCGCGAGCGCCTGGAAGAACGAGCCTTTCGTATCGGCGAACCCGGTGAACGAGGTGGCGACCATCCGCGGAGTTTATCGCCTCGTGGCTCAGCGCGCGCGACGGAGCGCCGCGAGCGCGCCGCGGACGTCGTCCAGCAGATCGCTCGGGTCCTCGAGGCCCGCATGGAAGCGGAGGCATGGGCCCCCGTACGACCAGCGGGTCGCGGTGCGAAACCGCGCGGGGTCCATGGGCATCACGAGGCTCTCGTAGCCGCCCCACGAGGCGCCGATGCCGAACAGCTCGAGGGCGTCGACGAAGGCCTCGAGCGCAGCGCGCGGCAGCGGCTCGAACACCACGCCGAAGAGCCCGCACGCGCCCGAGAAGTCGCGCTTCCACAGCGCGTGCCCGGGGTCGTCGGGGCGGGCTGGGTGCAGCACGCGCTCCACCTCGGGCGCGCGGGCGAGCTCGTCGGCCAGCGCGAGCCCCGTCGCGCCCTGACGCTCGAGCCGCACCTCGAGGGTGCGCAGGCCGCGCGCGCCGAGGAAGGCGTCGTCGGGGCTCGTGGCGTAGCCGAGGTCCTCGTGCGTGCGTCGCAAGCCCGCGAGCACCTCGCGGGAGCCGCACGCGACGTAGCCCAGCATCGCGTCGGAGTGACCCACGACGTACTTGGTGGCTGCCTGCACGCTGAGGTCGACGCCGTGCTCGAGCGGCCTGAAGCAGAGCGGGGTCGCCCACGTGTTGTCCATCGCGGTCGATACGCCCCGCGACCGACAGAGCGCGGCGATGCCGGGCACGTCTTGCATCTCGAAGGTGAGCGAGCCCGGCGCCTCGAGATACACGAGCCGGGTCTCGGCGCGGAGCAGGTCGGCGAGCGCCGCCGGCGTGAGCGTGGGATCGTAGAACGTGCAGACTACACCCATTCGCGCGAGCAGACCGGAGGCGAGCTTGCGCACGGGGAAGTACACGCTGTCGGGCAACAGCACGTGGGAGCCGGTGGAGACCTGCGAGAGGATGGCCGCGGCGCACGCCGCGTAGCCCGAGGGGAAGGCGATGGTCCCATGGCCTCGCTCGAGCTGGGTCACGGCCTCCTCGAATCCGTGGCTCGTGGCGGTGCCGAAGCGTCCGTAGTAGGTGCCCGGCTCGCCCGCGAGCATGCGGGCGAGCTTCGCCTCCCACTCCGCGAGCGAGGGCGAGAGGATGGTCGACGCGCGCACCACGGGCGTGTTCACGGCCCCGTCGAAGAGCTCCGGGTGCCGCCCGCCGTGCGCGAGCGTCGTCGCGACTCTCTTGGGTCTCCGCGGCGCACGGCCCGTCATGGCCGCGCTCAGTTCGTCGAGCCCGCGGTGAGCTTCCCTCGCCGCTCGATCTCCGCCTGCGCCGCGGCGAGGCGCGCGATCGCCACGCGGAACGGCGAGCAGCTCACGTAGTCGAGGCCCGCCCGGTGGAAGAAAGCCACGCTCGCCGGATCGCCGCCGTGCTCGCCGCAGACGCCGAGCTTCATGCCAGGTCGCGCCGCGCGGCCACGCTCGCACGCGAGCTTCACGAGCTCGCCCACGCCGTCTTGGTCGAGCGACACGAACGGGTCCTTGGGCAGCACGCCGCTGTCGACGTACGCCGGGAGGAACTTGCCGGCGTCGTCGCGCGAGAGGCCCATCGTGCACTGGGTGAGATCGTTCGTGCCGAAAGAGAAGAACTCGGCGACCTCGGCGAGCTCGTTCGCGCGCAGCGCGGCGCGCGGCAGCTCGATCATGGTGCCGAACGAATACGGGATCGGCTCCTGCCCCTCGAAGACCTCGGCCGCCACCCTCAGGACCAGCTCCTTCATGCGTTCGAGCTCGGTGCGGGTCATGGCGAGCGGGATCATGATCTCGGGGTGGCAGCTCACGCCCGCCCGCGTCACCTCGAGGGCCGCGAGCAAGATGGCGCGCACCTGCATCGCGTAGATCTCGGGGTAGGTGATGGCGAGGCGGCAGCCTCGGTGGCCGAGCATGGGGTTGTACTCGTGGAGGTCCTTGATGCGCTGCTCGAGGCGCAGCGCGGACACGTTCATGATCGTGGCGAGCTCCGCGATCTGGCGCTCGTCCTGCGGGAGAAACTCGTGGAGGGGCGGATCGAGCAGGCGAATGGTGACAGGGAGGCCGTCCATCTCCTTGAAAATGCCGATGAAATCGTCCTTCTGGACGGGCAGGAGCTTGGCCAACGCCTTCTCGCGTGCGGTCACCTCGTCGGAGAGGATCATCTCGCGCATGGCGCGGATGCGCTCCTCGTCGAAGAACATGTGCTCTGTGCGGCAGAGGCCGATGCCCTCGGCCCCGAAGGCGCGGGCGGTCTTGGCGTCGAGGGGGGTGTCGGCGTTGGCGCGCACCCTGAGCGTGCGACACTCGTCGGCCCAGGCCATGAGCTCGCCGAACTCGCCCGAGAGTGACGCGGGCACGGTGGGGATGGCGCCCTCGAAGACCTGGCCGGTCCCGCCGTCGATGGTGACGAGATCGCCCCGCTTCAGCTTCGCCGTGCCCTTCATGCGCCCGTTCTCGTCGTAGAGCGTGACGCTCATCGTGCCGCTCGCGTAGCTCACCTGGATGGCCGAGCAGCCCGCGACGCACGCCTTGCCCATGCCGCGCGCGACGACCGCCGCGTGGCTCGTCATGCCGCCGCGCGCCGTGATGATGCCGCGCGCCGCCTTCATGCCGTGGATGTCCTCGGGGGAGGTCTCGACGCGCACGAGGATGACCGGCTTGCCCTTCTCGGCGAGGCGCTCGGCCTCGTCGGCGTGAAAGACGATGTGCCCCTGCGCGGCCCCCGGGCTCGCCGCGAGGCCGGTCGCGAGCAGGCGGCGCTCCGCGCGCGGGTCGAGCGTGGGGTGGAGCAGTTGGTCGAGCGAGGACGGCGGCACGCGCAGGACCGCCTCCTCCTTCGAGATGAGGCCCTCACGCACCATCTCGACGGCGGCGCGCACGGCGGCCCGCGCGGTGCGCTTCCCGGTGCGGCACTGCAGCATGTAGAGCTTGCCGTCTTGTACGGTGAACTCGAGGTCTTGCATGTCCCGGAAGTGCTTCTCGAGCCGCTCCGCGATGCCCGCGAGCTCGGCGAAGGCCTTGGGCATGCGGGCCTCGAGCGAGCCGTCGCCGCCCTCGGCGAGGAGGGGCAAGGGCGTGCGAATGCCCGCGACCACGTCCTCGCCTTGGGCGTTGGGGAGCCACTCGCCGTAGAGCCGCCGCTCGCCGGTGGACGGGTTCCGCGTGAAGGCGACGCCGGTGGCGCTCGTATCGCCGAGGTTGCCGAAGACCATCGCTTGGATGTTGCACGCGGTGCCCCACGACTCGGGGATGTCGTGCATCTTCCGGTAGACGATGGCGCGGTGGTTCGACCACGAGCCAAAGACGGCGCCGATCGCCGTGAGCAGCTGCTCGGTGGGATCCTCGGGGAACGGGCGCCCGCCCTTCTCGAGCACCAGGGCCTTGAAGGTCGTGACGAGGCCACGGAGCTCGGCCTCGTCGAGCTCGGAGTCGGGCACGCGCCGCTTGAGCTCCTCGGAGTTGAGCAGCGTCACGTCGACGCCGCGCGCCCGCGCGACGCGCATGCGGGCCTCGTCGAGCGCGTGGTCGAAGGCCTCGCGCTTGATGCCGAGGGCTACGTCCGCGAACATGGCGACGAAGCGCCGGTAGGCGTCGTACGCGAACCGAGCGTTCTTCGTGCGCGCGGCGAGCCCCTCGCATGTGGCGTCGTTCAGGCCGAGGTTGAGGATGGTGTCCATCATGCCTGGCATCGACGCGCGCGCGCCCGAGCGCACGCTCACGAGCAGCGGGGCCGACGGATCGCCGAACTTCATGCCCAGCTCCGCCTCGATCTTGCCCATGGCCGCGTGCACGGCCTCGCGCACGTCGGCGGGGAGGGCGCCGTTCACCTTGAAGAGCTGACAGACCTCGGTCGAGATGGTGAATCCGGGCGGCACCGGCAGCCCGATTCGGGACATTTCCGCGAGCCCCGCGCCCTTGCCACCGAGGAGGTCCTTGCGCGACGGATCCCCGTCGCAGCCGCCGCCGCCGAACGAATACACATGGTGTGTCATGCGCGGAACTGTAACAACGCGATGGGGCCTTCGCCCGACAAAAGAGGCGGGTCGAGCGCGTCGAAAGGCGTCGTTCGGGCCCTCAGGAGAGGCGGGAGAAGTCAGCGAGTCGGCGCATCGCCCGCGCGCCGTACGCGAGCACCTCGAGGCGCTTGGCGGTCGCGTCGTCGGTCGGGTCGTTGACGAGGGTCTGCACGAAGATGGCGTCGAGGCGCTCGGCGACGTCCTCGGCGCGTGAGAGGCCGTCGCGCACGCGGTCTTCGGTGGTGAGGTCGGCCGTGGCGTCGGCGATGCGCGCGACCACGTCGCAGATGACCGCGTCGTCCGGCTTCGTGAACGCGCGCGGGTCGTGGAGCACGGGCGCGGCGTCCTTGGCGATTCCGGAGAGCCGCTTGGCGACGGTGCGCGCCTTCTCGAGCCACGGCTCGCGCTTCTCCACGGCCCGCGCGAGCACACGCGCCCGCACGAACGCGTGCGCGGGCGTGAGCACGGCGTCATCGCTGAGCACGGCGTCCGCGACCGAGGTCGAGGTCTCTTGGGCGAGGAGCCCTCGCAGGCGCTCCGTGATGAACTCCAGCACCTTCTTGCGCGTGGCCTCGGCGGTCAAATCCGCTGGGGTCTGCGCGAAGCGCCCCGTGAGGCCCGCGTACGCGAGGTCGACGAGGTCGCCGAGCGAGAGCCGCGCGAGCGCGGGGTGCTCGGCCGCGTTGTCGACGATCGTACGGAGGATCGCGATGCACGCGCGCCGGAGCGCGAACGGATCGGCCGCGCCGGTGGGCGAAAGGCCGACGGCGAAGCAGCCCACGAGCGAGTCGAGCCGGTCGGCCAGCGCGATCACGAGCGACACGGGCGCTCGGGCGACGGGCGTGGCGCCGCCGAGCGGGAGGTAGTGGTCGCGGATGGCGTCGGCGACCGCGGGAGCCTCGCCCGCGTGGAGCGCGTACGCGCGCCCCATGGCGCCCTGGAGCTCGGGGAACTCGCCCACCATGAGCGACACGAGGTCCGATTTGCAGAGGTGCGCGGCGCGCGCTATGTCCGCGCGGAATTCGGCGGACAGATCGAGCCGCGAGGCGATGACCGCCGCGAGCCGCTCGACCCGGGTGACCTTCTCGAGCACCGTCCCGAGGCGGTTGTGGAACACGATGCCTCCGAGCTTCGCCACGCGATCCTCGAGCTTGGCCCTCTTGTCCTCCTCGAAGAAGAACTGCGCGTCGGCGAGGCGCGCGCGCATGACGCGCCCCATGCCCTTCGCGATCGTGTCGGGGGCGAGCGCCGTGTTCACGACCGCCACGTAGCGAGGCACGAGCTCGTCGGCGCCGCGCTCGACGCAGAAGTACTTCTGGTGCCCTCGCGCGACCGCGCGGACCACCGCCGGCGGGAGCGAGAGAAATTGCTCCTCGTAGGAGCCCGTCACGACGAACGGCTCCTCGACGAGCGACGCGTTCTCGGACACGAGCGAGGGATCGGCGTCGTGCGTGCCGCCCGCGTCGTGCGCGGCCTTCGCGACGCGCTCCATCATCAGGGCCTCGCGCGCGGCGCGATCGACGATGACGTGTCGCTCGGCGAGGGCGGCCTCGTAGTCGTCTGCGTGGGCGAGGGAGAACGGCTCCTTCGCGAGGAACCGGTGGCCCCGCGACACGCGGTCGCTCTCGACGCCCGCGAACGTGAGCGCCACGACCTCGGGGCCGAGCAGCGCGACGAGCCACTGCACGGGTCGCCCGAAGGCGACGTCGCCCGAGGTGCCCCAGCGCATCGACTTCCGAAAGGGGATCTTCGCGCACACCTCGGCGAGCGCCGCGCCGAGGAGGTCGCGCGCGTCGCGGCCCTGCTCCACACGGCGCCCCACGGCGTAGCGCCCGGGCTTCTGCTTGCCCACGGCCTCCAGGTCCTTCACGACCAGCGTGTCCACGCCGACCCCGAGCTTGGTCGCGAACGCCTCCGCGGCGCGCGTGGGCTTCCCGTCGCGGTAGGCGGCGCTCTCCGGCGGCCCGACGACCTCCTCGTCGAGGTCCGCCTGTCGGACCGCGACTGCGGGGACGACGAGGGCGAGGCGCCGGGGCGTCGCGAGGGCGCGAGGCGTCCCGTGCGGGAGGCGGAGGGCGCCGAGCCTCTCGACCGCGAGCGCCGGCAACGCGGCGAGGGCAGCGTCGACGAACGAGGAGGGGAGCTCTTCTACGCCAATTTCCAGGAGCAGCGTGACCGTCGCGGACATGGGCGGAGCTTATACACGATGTGCCGGTCGGGCGGCCGCGTACGCGCACACGTCGGTGCCGTGGCCGAAGCCTCCCGCGCACCCCTCGCCCGCCGGCGCTTCACGTGCGGTACGGCGCCTCGCCCTCGGGCTGGGCGCTCGCGACTCCGACCAGCCACTCGAGCAGGTACACGAGCCGGTCCGGGTCGAGCTCGACCCCGCTCACGTCGAGGGTGAGCTCCACGCCCCGCGGGTCGCCGCGGTGGTCGAAATACAAAGGCATGCGGTCGGGCAGGGAGAGCAGCGTCGCGCGGGCGCGGGCGTCGAGCACGGCGCGCGCGGCGGGAGCGTCGGAGCACGCGAGGTCGAAGGTGGCGTCGAACTCCGCGTCGCCGACGGCCTCTGGCGCGCCGCGGCGCAGCAGCGCCTCGAGACCGCGCGCCTTGGGGCGCACGTTGAGGGCCACCGCGCGGGCGGTGCTGGAGGTCGCCGAGAAGCGGGTCATGAGGCCCTCGTCGCGGTTCTCCGCGATGGAGACGACGAGCGTGACGCCGCGGAGCTCACCCCGCAGAGACGGCCCGGGCTCGCACACGAGGCCCATGCGTCGCGCCACCTCCGCGAAGGCGCGCTCGCCGTGGCTCGCGAGGCGTTCCACGAGTTGACTGCGGGCCGCGTCTGCGGCGGCCTTCTTCTCGCGCGAGAAGATCTGCGTGAGGAGCGACCCCAGCGAGAACACGAGGCGCCTCGGCTACTTGCTGTCGGAGTGGCCCGACGAGGCGCCGCTCGGCATCGGGTTGTGCTCGCGCTCCAGGTACCGAAAGATCGTGCGCGGGTCGACCCCGAGGTCTCTCGCGGTCTGGGTGCGGTTGCCGTTGTTGCGCTCGAGGACCTCCAGCACGTACTTGCGCTGAAACTCCTCCTTCGCCTTCTCGAGCGGGAGGATCGGGCTCTCGGTCGCCTGATCGAGCTCGAGGTCTTCCACGCCGAGGAGGCTCTTGTCGCAGAGCACGAGCGCCTTCTTGATGCGGTTCTCGAGCTGCCGGATGTTGCCGGGCCATGGGCTCTTCTTGATCGCGCCGAGCGCCTGCGGCGTGAAGCCTTGCACCGAGCTCTTGAGCTCGTCCGCGTACTTCGACAGCAGCGCCTTGGCGATGATGACGACGTCGTCGCCGCGCTCGCGCAGGGCGGGGAGGAAGAGGTTGACGACGTTTAGCCGGTAGTAGAGGTCCTCGCGGAAGCGCCCCGCGCGGATCTCTTCTTCCAGCACGCGGTTGGTCGCGGCCACGATGCGAATGTCGACCTTCTCCGGCTTGGAGTCGCCCACCCGCACCACCACGCGCTCCTGGAGGGCGCGCAGCAGCTTGACCTGGAGGTTCAGGGGGAGCTCGCCGATCTCGTCGAGGAAGAGCGTGCCCTTGTCGGCCGCTTGGAACTTCCCGGGACGCGACGCGATCGCGCCGGTGAACGCGCCCTTCACGTGGCCGAACAGCTCGCTCTCGATCAGGTTCTCGGGGATCGCCCCGCAGTTGATGACGATGAACGGCCCCGTCGCGCGGTTCGAGCGCCGATGGACCTCGCGCGCGATGAGCTCCTTGCCGGTGCCGGTCTCGCCGGTGATGAGCACGCTGATGTCGGTGGTGGCGACCTTCTGCAGCTTCCGGAAGACCTCCATCATGGAGGGACACACGCCGATGATCTCGCCGAAGCGCTTGTCTTTCAGCTCCGCGGCGAGCTTCTCCTTGTCGGCGCGGAGGGTGGAGAGGAGCATGGCGTTCTGCAGAATGAGCGAGGCCTGCCCCGCGAAGATGCTGAGTAGGTCGATCTGCGACTTCTGAAACAGCCCCTTCACGCGATCGTTGCCCACGTAGAGCACGCCGACGACGTGGCCCTGGGCGACGAGCGGCGCGCACATCACGCTGGAGAGCCGCAGCGCCGCCACGCTCTTGCTCGAGCCGAACTGATCGTCGGTGAGCGCGTCGGAGACGATGAGCGGCCGCCCGGTCTCGATGACCCGGCGGACGATGCTGTCGGAGATGGTGCCGCTCGGATCGGTGACCGTCTCCTTGCCCACGTGTCGCGACGCGCGCACGTGGGCCTTGCTCTCTGCCGCCGGCGCCGCGCCGCCGTAGGCCTCGTCGAGCAGGAGGATGAGGCCCTTCTCCGCGCCGGTGACCTCGATCACCGCGTCGAGCATGGCCTCGAGGAGCTGCTCGAGGTCGCGCATGGTCATGAGCTTCTCGCTGAACTCGTGGAGCTTTCGCACGCCGGCGAGGTGGTTCAGGGAGGTAGGCATGGCGAGCGGCTGCTCGAGCTGCGACATGTCGCTGGGGATGCGCAAGCTGACCGGCTCGTCGAACATGCTGAAGAGGAACTCGGCGCTCCCGAGCGTCAGGCGGTCGCCGTGGACCAGCCGCGCTCTGCGCTTCTTCTTCGCGTTGATCTGGATGTCCCCGGTCTTGTCGAGCTCGTCGAGGTTGAAGTCGCGGCCGTCGAAGACGATCTGGGCGTGCGCGTCCGCGAGGTCGGCCACGGGGACCGCGATGTCGCTTCCCATGGCGCGGCCGACGGTGGTCATCGGCTTGTAGAGGACGAAGGTTCGCGGCGAGCCTTGCGTGGGGAACCACTTGAGAATGGGCATGGTCTCTTTCTTGGGCAGTCCCGGCCATTTTGCCGCATTCCGAAGCGGTCTACCCGCAAAAACGCCCAACGAGAGGCGCGGGCACGAACACCGCTGCTAGACTAGCCTTCCAGGGGAGCACGAACACGCCCGCCACGTCTGCGCACTCGGGCGCCCCGGTGACCACGCCGCCGCCGCCGCCGCCCGACTGACGTCTCAATCACCGTCCGCTCGGGTACGTTCCGCGCCCGTGATCCTGGAGCCCCCCATGCGACACATCTCTTCGAGCTCTCTCCGCCCGCTGCTCGCTGCGGGTTCCCTCGGCCTGCTCACCCTCGCCGCTGCGCCTGGCTGCGGGAGTGATCCGGACCCCGGCGGCGTCTCCGGCAGCGCCGACGCTGGGCCGACCGACGGGGGCGTCACAACTCCAGACGCCGTCGTCACGCCGGACGGCGCGCTGGCCTGCAACGCGAACAACTGCGCGGGGTGCTGCCGCGACGGGTCGTGCCTCTCGGGCGCGACGCCCGCCGCGTGCGGGCGGCCTGGCGCGGCCTGCGAGAGCTGCTCCGGCCCGACCGACTGCGTCGAGCGCGAGTGCCGCGCGACCGCGTGCGGTCCCGACAACTGCAGCGGCTGCTGCCGAGGCACGACGTGCCTGTTCGGCGATACGACGGCGTCGTGTGGGCGCGCGGGCCAGGCGTGCGCCGAGTGCGGGGCGGCGAGCGCCTGCGATAACGGCACGTGCGTCAGCGCGTCGTGCAAGTCGACGTGCACGACGGGCTGTTGCTCGGGCGCGACCTGCAGTCCCGGAAACACCGTCACGGCCTGCGGCAAGGCTGGGGACGCGTGCTCCGTGTGCGGCCCGGGGCGCACGTGCACGGCCGGGGTGTGCGTCGCCGATCAATCTCGTCCCTTCGACCTCGTGGTGGTCGGCGCGACCGTTCCCGCGACCGACAAGGCGGGGGCCGCGTGGGACCTCGGCGGGGGTCTGCCCGATCCGTACGTGAAGGTCGCGCAGGGGGGCCGCACGGGCCAGAGCGCCTTCGCGGCGGACACGACCGCGCCGACCTGGACGTTCGTGGCGCTGGCGGGCGTCCCCGCGCGCGATCTCAAGGCGCCGATCACCCTCGAGCTCTGGGACGACGACGTCGCCGCGGACGACTTCATCGGCGGCTGCAGCGCGACGTTCACCGACGCGGACTTCGACGGCGCCCTCCACACGGGCACCTGCGCCGCGAGCGCCACGGGGGTCGCGGTCAAGTACACCTACAAGCTCGTCCCGAAGTAGAGGCCTCCGCGCGGTCGGCGGCCGGGGTCGTGTCGGTATACGTGCAGAATGCACGTAAAGCCCGGCAACCTGTTGCGCTCCGCTGGCGTGGCGGAGCTACGGCTCGTCGAGCCCCGCGAGGAGCCGCTTCGTGACCTCGACGGCCTGCGCCGCGCGCCGGCCCGCCCGCGCGAGGCCTGCGGGCGCCACCTTCGCCGGTTCGCCCTCGAACGACCCGAGGAACGCATCGATCGCGCCGACCTTGCCGTTGACGGCGCGCTTCGCCGCGGCGCGCAGATCGATGGTTCGCGTGGGCGCGACGCCCGTGGCGCGCGCGAGGAGGTCGAGCGAGAAGCGGCCCCACGCGCACACCGCGTCGCGCGGTCGCAGGAACGCCGACCAGGCCGTGACGAGCTCCGCGAGCGGTGCGCCCTCCTCGAGCTCCGCCCGCGAGAGGGAGGTGTGCGCCTCGGTGGTGGGGGCGAGCGGATTCGTCGGGCGAACCACGCGCTCGAGCCGCTCGCCCGTCGAGAGGCGCACGGCGACGAGGTGGACGAGCTCGTCGGGATAATGGGGCGCGTCTGCGCTCGTGCGGGAGGCATAGGGCCAGGCGTTCGCCTCCGCGGCGATGCACACGAGATCGCCCTCCGCGCGGGCCGCTTCGAGCTCGGGGAAGAGCCTCGCCGCGCGGCTCTTGAAGCGGGGGCGCTTCCGCCGCGGCGAGGGGCGCGCGGCTTGGTGCTCGAGCTGCACGTCGACCATGGCGCGAAAAGGCTCGTACAGCGCGCGGAAGCGGTCTTCGGTGCCCGGCTCGCCCTCGAGGAGCGAGAGGGCGAGGGCGAGCGACTCGAGCGTCGAGACGAAGTCTCGCGCGGGCTCCCGGCGAATGCGGTACTCGCTGGGCGCCGCCGGCGTGAAGGCGTACCGCGGCAGGCGCGCGAGCGACGGGTTCTCGCGCAGCAGGATCTTCGACTGCGGCCACGTGCCGTCGAGCACGACGAGCGTCCGCGCGGCCTCGCCACGCAGGGCCTCCAGCGAGCCCGCGTTGGGGCCAGGGTAGAGCAGCAGGGCGGGACGCTCAGGGTCCTCGATGCGCGCGCGCACGACGGGATCGTCCTCGAAGCTCACGCCGACGCGCAGCTCGCTGTTCGGCAGACACATGTGGGCGAGCTTGGCGGTGCCTATCGCCTTGCGGCGCTCGCGGGGGTGCTGGAGGAGGAGCACGCGGGTCCGAGTGGCGAGCGGCGTGAGGTGCCGGCAAAGGCACACGCGGCTCGGGCGGTCGCAGCGCGCGCAGACGGCGCGTGGCGCGCCCTCCGGGACCCGCGCCTCCGGCCTCACGGGGAAGGCCTCCAAGACCAGCGACGCCGCCGGCGACGGCACGACCCGCCCCCGTGTCTCACCACTCGCCGAACGCGCTCAGAGTCGCGCCGCCGCCCTGGCCCGGCGCGACGCCGACGTGGAACGGGGGCTTCCACGTGGCCTGTCCGGGGTCGCGCGAGTTGAACGTCAGGGCCGCGCCGACCGCCAGGCCGCCAAGGCCGCCGAGCGCGTTGGCGATGAGGCCGTGGCGAGGGTCGGCGTCGCTGCCGATGTAGAACGGGTAGACCAAGCAGCCGGCGAGGGCGCCGATCGCGTAGCCGGCCCACATGCCCTTCATCGCGGCGTACGTGGGCTGCCAGAGCAGCGACAGCGCGCCGGTACCCGCGATGCCGCCGTTGTAGAGCAGGAGCCCGAGGATCGCGGCGGGGTCCGCGGCGCGCGGAAAGTCGCCGGAGCTCGCGCCGAGCCCGATCGCGGTGCCGGTGAGGGCGCCCCAGGCGGCGCCGCTGCTGAGGAAGAGCAGCGTGCGCGGATCGGGGCGCGCGTACTCGCCCCAGAAGTAGCCGCCGATGCCGCCGCCGGTGGCCGTCAGGAAGGTGAGCGCGCCATAGCCGCCGGCGCTCCAGCGCCCGGTGTCGGAGCTGAGCTGCCACTGCGTGCCGCTGATGGCCACGCCCTCGACGGCGCCCAGCAGGAGCCCGGTGGAGATGGTGGCCGGCACGCCCTTGTGGAACGGGGTGTAGTAGTCGACCGCGAAGAGGCCCGCCGGCACCGCCAAGCCGAGCCCAATGGGCGCGATCACGGCGAGCCCCGGATCGGGCTTGCTCATCGCCAGCAGGTCGATGCCGATGCCCGTGCCCACGCCGTACGCCGCGCCGGTGCCGAGCAGAAACATGAACTCCCCATCGGAGCGGGGGCCCGATCGCGGACTGCTGGGCGCGGGCTGCTGGGGATACTGCTGAGGGTACGGCTGCTGGGGATAAGGCTGCTGCCCGGGATAGGGCTGCTGCGGGTACTGCTGAGGATACGGCTGAGGTTGCTGCGGATAAGGCTGCTGCGGGTACGGCTGCTGCGGATAGGGCTGCTGCGGGTACGGCTGCTGCGGATAGGGCTGCTGCGGGTACGGCTGCTGTTGGGGATACGGCTGGGGCTGCGGCTGGACCTGGGCGGCCGCCGTGGTCGCCAGGGTCGTCGCGGCCGCGAGCGCCAAGGTGGCCCGCGCCACGCGCGCCGCGAGCGATCCGCGCCGAAGGGGGGGCCGGGCGGCGAGCTCGCCGTGCGCCGAGGCCGGCGGCACCAGGGAGACGGAGCTGGCAGGGGAGGCCACGGAGAGCACGGAACGCGAGCGAGTCATGGGCGCCTCAGGGGTCGAACTCTGGACCGAGCTCGCGCGCCATCAAGTCGCGTACGGCTTGAGCGGCGGGCTTGTCCTCGTAAAGCACGGCGTACGCTTGTCGCACGATGGGCATGTCGATGCCCAACTTCTTGGACAAATCGTAGGCGCTCTTCGTCGTCTTCACGCCCTCGGCGACGTGCCCCAGGCTCGCGAGGATGTCCGGGAGCTGCTTGCCCTTGCCGAGCGCGACGCCGACGGTCTTGTTCCGCGAGAGCTCTCCGGTGCAGGTGAGGACGAGGTCGCCCATGCCCGCCAGCCCAGCGATGGTGAGGGCGTCGCCGCCGCGCGCCAGCGAGAGCTTCACCATCTCCGCGAGGCCGCGCGTGATGAGCAGCGCGCGGGTGTTGTGCCCGAACCCGAGGCCCTCTGCGGCGCCGGCGGCGATCGCGATCACGTTCTTCAGTGCGCCGCCGCACTCGACCCCGGCGACGTCGCGGCTGGCGTAAGTGAGCATGTGGGGCGCGTGGAAGCGCCGCATCACGTTCTCGCGGATGGCGTCGTTCTTCGCCGCGATCACGACGCCGGTCGGCAGGCCGGCGGCGAGCTCCTTCGCGAAGCTCGGGCCGCTGAGGAACGCGAGGCGGTCCCTCGCCGAGGCGGGAAGCTCGGCCTCGAGGATCTCGTCGACGAACATGAGCGTGTCGTTCTCGATGCCCTTGGTCGCGCTCACGATCGGCACGCCCGCCGGGAGGCTGTCCGCGGCGAGGCGCGCCACCTCGCGAGTGGCGTGGCTCGGCGCCACGAAGAGCACGAGCGTCGCGTCCTCGAGGCACGCGCGCATGTCGCTCGACGCCACGAGGCACGGCGGCAGCTGCGCGCTCGGTAAATACTTCGGGTTCGACCGCGTCGCGTTGATCTGGCGAGCGAGCTCGTCCGCCCGGCACCACATCGCGACCTCGTCGCCCTTGTCGGCGAGCACCTTCGCGAGGGCCGTGCCCCACGCGCCGCCGCCGAGCACCGCGACCTTGCCCCTCGTCTTCAGCGACCTCGTCATGGGGCATCACACTACACGCATCGTCGGGGGCGAAGTAGCGCTATGCTGGCGCCCGCCGCCCTCGTTCCCCCCGCATTCCCCCGAGCCTCCGTGCGAAAAGCCCTCGCCCTCCTCACGCTCCCCACGCTCCTCGCGCTGTCCACCGTCGGGTGCGGCTCCTGCGGAGTCTGCAGCTTCCGCGGGACGCTGAACGAGCCGTCGTCGCGGTCGATGCGCCGGTCGATGCTCCAGACCGGCCTCAGCGAGTTCTGCAAGCAGATGACCTCGCACAACGCGCCGCTCAAGCTGAGCGACGACACGCCCGTGATCGGCCGATTTTACCCCAGGTCGTGCGCGCAGCGAGAGATGTCCAACGGCGACCTCTTCGTCGAGTTTCAGGGCGAGGGGTACGCTTACACGAACGTGTCCAAGAAGGTCACGTTCCAGATGCAGGGCGCGGTCCAGTACAACCAAGACTTCCTGGTCGCCCCCGACAAGTGCGACGTGTACGCGTACTTCCGCCCGCGTCAGGTGGTCTCGTCGAGCTTCCAGGTGCTCAAGATCGAGAGCACCACGGCGAGCTTCCTGAACACGCTGAACCCGGTCGGCGAGACCTTCGGCCGCCAGCTGGTCTCCTCCAAGCTGAACGAGGGGTTCACGGTGATCCACGACGAGGACGGCAGCGACGACGTGTCGCTCGGCATCGTCGAGCTCGGCAAGCGCCCTTTCCACGCGTTCAACGTGCGGGGACAAGATCGCGTGGTGCTCGAGAACTCGCGCACGGAGGTGCACCAGAACCAGCGCGACTTCATCGGCCCCCTGGAGGTGACGGGCGACGGGCAGGCGATCTTCCTCCGAGCGCAGCTCGACGGGGCACCGCAGCTCGATCTGTTCCTCGTACCGCGGGCGGCCGGTGACGCGTCTCTTCGGCTCTACCTCGACTACCCGTCGCATGGGCCCCTGGCGCAGCCTCCGACGCTCGCCGACGTGCTCACCCAGGGCACCGAGTACGCGCGCGCCGTGCCCGTGCCCAAGGGGCAGTACTACGTAATCATCGACAACACCCCGAGCGCTGGCGTAGTGAACCCGCCTGCGAACCTGATGGACGATCGCGCCGCCGTGGTGAACTACGCGGTGTCGGTCGGCGAAGCCCCGTGAACGAAGTCCCCGACGAAAACGACCCCACGGAGGACGCGCCCGCCGGTGCCGCCGTGTCGAGCGAGGCCAGCAAGGCGACCAAGGCCAGCGACCCCAGCGCCGCGAGCGGGGCCAGCGCCTCCGACGGGGCCAGCGAGGCCAGCGACGTCCCCGGCGAGAACGTCCGGCGGAGGAAGGAGCCCCAGCGCCCTCCTCCTGCTCCGCTCCCGCCGGTGAGCCGCGGCCTCCGCAGCCTGTACTGGGCGGTGTGGTTCGTGCTCGCGCCCCTCGTGCTCGCCTCCGTGTGTGTGTGGGCGCTCACCCCGTCCAGCGGCGAGCTGCTCGAGGGCGGCCTCGCCTTCGTTCGCTCGTTCGTGCGCGAGCAGCCGGTCCCGGTCGGCATCGCCACGCTCACCGCGTTCGAGATCGCGTTCTGGGCCGCGCGCCACCGCCTGCCGCTCGCGAGCCACGCGTACACTCCGCTCCCGGCCGGCGTCGCGGAGGCCCTGCGCAGCGCGTTCGAGCGGGCGCGCTCGCTCCTCGAGGAGGCCGAGTCCATCCTCGAGGCGCACAGCCAGGTGGTGAAGCAGGAGCTGTCTGCGAAGGAGCGGCAGAGCCTGACCGCCGCCCTCGACGCCCTCGAGGCCGCCATGGCCGTGCAGCCCTTCGATCAACGCACCTTCGTGGACGCCTTGGTGCGCGCCGAGGGCGAGGTCGACGTGCGCCTCGGTCGTTGGCGAAAGAGCGAAGTGCGCGAGTACGTCGAGAGCGTCTTCGTCGCCTTCGCCGTCGCGCTGTTCCTGCGCGCCTTCGTGGTGGAGGCGTTCAAGATCCCGAGCGGGTCGATGATCCCGACGCTGCAGGTCGGCGACCACATCTTCGTCAACAAGTTCAGCTACGGGCCCGCCATCCCGTTCACCAAGACCCGGCTCTTCTCGCGCATGCCGCCCGAGCGCGGCGACGTGATGGTGTTCGCCTTTCCGGAGCACCCGGAGCAGGACTTCATCAAGCGCGTCATCGCGATACCGGGCGACAAGCTCGAGGCCCGCGGCGGACACCCCATCTTGAACGGGTGGGAGGTGCCGAGCTGCTTCGTGGGTGTCTATACGTACACCGAAGGAGAGCCCGTGCCCGCGAAGCACGAGGGCGATCTGTTCGTCGAGTTTCTCGACGACGAGGCCTTCCTCACGCTGTACGACCGCTACTCCGGGGGCATGAACGACTACCAAGGCCCGTACTTCGTGAAGCCCGGCGAGGCCTACGTCATGGGCGACAACCGCCACAACAGCCACGACTCTCGCATGTGGTTCGGCGGTCAGGGCGGCGGCGTCCCCTTCGAGAACATCCGCGGGCGCGCCCTCTTCGTCTGGCTCTCCGTCGGTGAGCGAGGGATGGCCTGGAACCGCCTCGGGGCGCCCGTCATGGGCAAGCCGCGGCTCCCGCCAGACATGGCCGCGCTCCAACCCGCGCTCGAGAAGTGCCTGCGTGAGCGGCCCTCGCTCGACAAGACCACGCCGCCGCGGGGGCAGGCCCCGTGAGCCCCCGGTTCGTGTACTCTGCATGCGTCGCCCTCCGCCTCGCCGCGCTCGCGGCGCTCCCCGGCTGCGGGCACCTGGAAAGAGCAGCAGCGAAAGACCCCCAGCGCTGCGAGCGCGACCCCAAGTGCCAGTCCCGCGATCGCATGAACGACTGCACCACCCAGTGCGTCGACGACCCCGCGTGCATGGATCGCTGCAGGCAGTTCAACCAGCAGACCGGGGCCGGCGGGCGCTGATCCCGTGTGCCTCGTCCTCTTCGCCCGGAGCGCGCGGCCGACACGAGGAGCCCCGCTCCCGCTCGTCGTACTGGCCAACCGTGACGAGTTTTTCGCCCGTCCGACGGCCGCCAGCGACTTCTGGGGCGACGGGCGCGGGGAACGGACCGTGCTCGCGGGGCGCGATCTGGAGAAGGGCGGCACCTGGCTTGGCGTGACCCGCGCGGGGAGGTTCGCGTGCGTCACGAACGTGCGCGCGCCCGCGGCGCGTCGGGAGGGCCGCTCGCGGGGGGCGCTCGTGGCCGACTTCCTCGCGGGCGAGCCGGTCGGGCCTGACCGTGGTGACGCGCCCGCGCGGGACTACCTGCGAGCCCTGCGCGCCGAGGAGTACCCCTCCTTCAACGCGCTCTTCTTCGACGGCGAAGAGCTCCTCTATGCGCGCGACGACGATGCGCCCGGCGCCGCGACCGGTCTCCGCTTTCATCCGGTCGCCGACGGGGTGCACGGCGTCTCGAACGGCCGGCTCGACGACCCGTGGCCGAAGGTGGTCCGCGGCGTCGCGCGGCTCACGGAGTGGCTCGAAGGCCCGATGGACCTCGACGACGCCTTCGATCTGCTCGCCGATCGCGAGGCGGTCGACGACGGCGAGCTGCCCCACACCGGCGTCCCGCTCGAGCTCGAGCGGGCGCTCGCGCCGGCCTTCGTCGCGCTCCCCGGCTACGGCACGCGCGCGTCGACGGTGGTCGTCCTCCACGCGAGCGGTGAGCTGTCGTTCGCCGAGCGTGCCTACGGGGAGCGCGGGCGCGTGATCTCCGAGCGTCGCGAGTCGTGGCGCGCGCCGCTCGGCTGACCGCGGCCCCGCGCCCGTCCACTGGACCAGCCTGCGGGCCGCGCTGCGCGCGCCATTCGTGACGAGCGCCCCGCGCTTGCGAGGGCCCGCGAATGGCTGGACCATGAAGTATGAGGCAAGTCGTCGGTCTGTCGGAAGATCAGCGGCGCGCTGCGCGAGCAGGGCCTCTCTCAGCCCAAGGAGATTCGCCTCGGCGAGGAGACCCTCGACGAGATGTGCCTCGGCGCGCTCTCGTTCGTGGTCAAGCTCGCGCAGTAGGCGGCGTAGCTACTGCGCGAACCACACGTGGTAGTCGACCCAGTCGCCCGGCCCGGTAGAGAGGATCTCCACGTCGAGCTTGTCGCGGGTGACGAGCCCCTCCGGTACGTCGAGGACGAGCTCGACCCAGGCCGCGGTGCGCTTCAGGGTCTCTCTCGCGAGCTCGCGGCCGTCGACGCGCACCGTGATGGAGGCGTTGCCGTCGGGTACCGTGCGGAGCAGCAGCGCGCCGCGGCGCCCGAGGATCGCGCGGTGGAGGGTGAAGCGCTCGCGCTTCCCAGCCCCGATGCGGCGGCCCGAGTCGAACATGTCGCGGCGCACGTTCCACGGATCGGGGAGGATCTTCATCTCGGTCCACCCGTTCTGGGGCTTCGTGAACGTGTAGTCGTGGAGCCGCTCGCTCACGAGGTCGGCCACGTCCACCTCGTCGCGCACCTCGAGGCCCTTGTCGAAGCCACGGGGGAGCGCGCCGCTGCCGAGCACGTGCCAGTCGGCGCGATAGACCACGTGCTCGTAGCCGCCGCAGATGACGTTCCCCTCGACCGGGAAGCGCTCGAGCACCTCGGGGCCGAACCACGTGGGGAACGAGCCCCACCAGGTGGGAAAGATCGCGAGCACGTCGGGCCGCTCCGCCGGCGCCATTCGCTCGATGAGCTCGATCGTCGCGGGCATGCCGTGCACGCCGGCGCGCGCGAAGGGGAGTGTGTGGTACCCGCCGAGGCCGATGATGTCGAGGCCTGGCTTGTCGGACGCGTAGAGGATGGCGCCCGCGTCGCCGACGAGCACGCGCCGCACGTCCTTCGGCGCGAGCCAGCGCCCGAGCGTGAGCTGCTGATCGCGGATGTTGCGCGAGGCGCGGCCGAAGAACCATTTCTGGTCCCGCATCTTGGTCTCGAGGTGCTGGTGCGCGAGCACGACGAGCGCGGCGCACGCGAGCACGCGCGCGGGCCGTAATAGGAACAGCACACCCACCCCCGCGCCCACCGCGAGCGCGATGAGCCAGGGCACGCGGACGTCGGGCATCGTGCCGACGGGCCGGGTCACGACCCCCACGACCTGGACGACCAGCACCGTGACGAGCGCGAGGGCCACCGGCCGCGGGCGTTCTTTGGGGCGGCAGAGCGCGGCGACGCCGAGCGCAGCGAGCACCAGCACCCACGCCACCGCGGGCATCGTGTAGCGCTCGTTCTGCCAGCGCACCTGGCCGTTCGCGGCCACGAGCAGCATCCAGAGGGCCACCTGCGCCCAGAGCACGATCGCCGTCTTGCGCGTGCGCGCGACGGCGAGCGGCACGAGGGCGAGGAAGAGCAAGATGGCGCCCCAGCCGGTCTCGCCGTCGAGGGCCTTGCCGAGCGGGGTCGCGAGGGCCTGCTCGGAGAGGAGCCCGCGGAGGGCGCCGTCGGGGGCGAGCGGGCCGGAGAAGTGGTACTCGAGGTTTCGAAACGCGGCGTAGCCGAGGTTGAAGCGGTAGTCGGCGAGCTTCTCCTCGTTCGTCATGAACGGGTTGTTCAGGGCAAGCTTCACGATCGCGCCGTTGGCCGACACCTCGCCGGTGAACACCCGGTTCGCGACCGACTGCACGACCAGCATGGCGAGGGCGGGCCCGCCCACGCGGAGCAGCACGCCGAGCGCCGTGCCCGGTCGCTTGACGACCGACGGGAGCGCCGTGGCGACTCCGAAGACGAGGCAGGTGCCTACGGCCTCCGGTCGAGTGACGAAGAGGAGCGCGCACGCGAGGCCGAGCAGCCAGGTCGCGCGCCGAAGCTCTTTCGAGGCACGGCCGCCGCGGGCGGCGCGCTCGGCGCGCAGATAGGCCAGCAGGGCGAGCGCCCAAACACCCAAGTAAATAGCCACCTCCATGCCGCTCCAGAGCGACCAATCGAGCGCGCCGACCGAGAGCAAGATGGGCGGCAAGAGGTACGACGAGAGCCGTCCGTACGTGTCGTGGGGCCCGTCGACGAAGAGCCGCCGCGCGGCGAGCAAGAGGCCAAACACAGAGAAGCACGCCACGAGGGCGGCCCACACCATGAGCTCGTGGTCGCGATACCCCACGAGCCACCCCGCCGCGAGTACGAACGGGTACGAGAGGCTGGTGTTGCCGGACGAGTATCCGTTGCCAACCACCCACTCGAAGGGGTGGCCCTGCGCGGTCGAGCGGGCGTAGTCGAAGTGGATGAAGACGTCGTCCAGCGGGCCGCTCCACTCGCCCCCGGTCTGCTTCAGCATGTAGCCGTAGAAGAGCCGCGCCGAGGCCAGGGTGTGGAACGCCGCCCACAGCGCGTAGACGAGGCCGTCGCGCTGCACCAAAGAGGCCAGCATGGAGAGCCACGAGCGGAGCTGCCGAGGGCCGAGCACGAGCGCTCGTCTAGCCCAAAAGCGCAGGGGGCGGGGGGCAAAGGCAGGCGCAGCCAGGGCCGGAGCTCTGCTGCCAAGGGCACCGTGACGGGCGCGCCTCCGTCGG
The DNA here is from genome assembly GCA_016720545.1 of Myxococcales bacterium. NCBI lineage: Bacteria > Pseudomonadati > Myxococcota > Myxococcia > Myxococcales > Myxococcales bacterium. The sequence continues at coordinate 382,530 of JADKKK010000034.1, read as the reverse complement.
TTCTCCGATGCGCACCCCGCCTGAAGGCCGGCGCAGGGAATATCGTCGGCAATCGGTCCTTGGGCGAGGGCGCCTCTGCGGTGCGAGCGCGCGTCTCTGACGCGGTGCGTGTACCCCCGTCACCGTGCCGCTGCGGTCGACGAGGGCGCGACGGGCGCGGCCCGCGACGGCGCTTGACTCCGTCGCGCGGTCGCGCGAAAGCGCTGCATGGGCCAGAGCGAGGTTGCGGTCGGTGCGATGGGAGGCGACGGTGCAGGCGCGGGCCGGATGGAGCACGCCTCGGGCGAGGCTCACGCCGCGTGGCTCGCGGCGCAGGCGGCGCTGCCGCTCGGCTTCCGCGTGGGCGCGGCGAGCTTCGATTTCGTCCCGGTCGAGGTGAACAAGCCCTCGCGCATGACCCTCACGCTGCTCGCCCTCGATCGCCCAACCGACGCCTTCGCCGCCATGTTCACGAGGAACGCGTTCCCCGGGGCGCCGGTGCTCGTGGGTCGCTCGCGGCTCGGGTCTCCGGCGCTCTCCGCGGTGATCGTGAACAACAAGATTTCGAACGTGTGCGCGCCCTCGGGGGTCGAGTCCTCCGAGCGCGTCGCCGCGGCCGTGGCCGCCGCCCTCAGCGTGCCGGCCGACGCCGTGCTGCCGTGCTCCACGGGGGTCATCGGCTGGCGTCTCCCTGTGGACGCCATGCTCGCGGCGGTGCCGACCGCGGTCGCGGCGCTGCAGCCCTCCTCGGTGCTCCCAGCCGCCCAGGGCATCGTGACCACCGACCTCTATCCGAAGATCCGTCGGGCGAGCGTGCCCGGCGGCGGGGTGATCGTGGGCATCGCCAAGGGCGCCGGCATGATCGAGCCGAACCTGGCCACGATGCTCGTGTATCTCCTCACCGACTGCGACGTGGGCCGCGACGAGCTCCGCGAGGCGCTCCGCGACGCGGTCCACCCCACCTTCAACGCGCTGTCGATCGACACCGACACGAGCACCTCCGACACCGTGGCGGTGCTCTCCTCCCGGCGCGTGCCCTGCGATCTCGAGGCCTTCCGCGCGGCGCTCGGGCAGGTGTGCGCGGCGCTCGCGGAGGACGTGGTGCGCAACGGCGAGGGCGTGCACCACGTGGTGCGCGTGGTCGTCACCGGTGCGCCGTCGGCGCGGCTCGCGCGGGGAGTGGGGAAGGCCATCGTGGGCTCTCCGCTGGTGCAGTGCGCCATCGCCGGCAATGACCCGAACGTGGGCCGGCTCGTGATGGCGATAGGCAAATACGTGGGCGCCGAGGCGAGCGAGGCGGGCTCCGGCGAACCGCTCGATCTGTCGCGGTGCACCATCACGATGGCCGGCCACACGATCTTCGCCGAGGGAACCTTCCGCCTCGACCCGACGACCGAGCGCGCGCTCGTCGCACACCTCCGCGAGGCCGAGCTCTACGCGAGCGTGCCCCCGAGCGACGGGCTCACCTTCGTGCCGGCGGTGCGCTATCCGCCGCACGAGCGCCGCGTGGAGATCGCGGTCGACCTCGGCGCGGGCGAGGCCTCCGCGACGGTGCTCGGCTCGGACCGCACGCACGAGTACATCAGCGAGAACGCCGACTACCGGAGCTGAGGCGAGCGCGCCCGCGTGGTCCCGACCGACCTCGTCGGAGCGCCTTGTCACGTCGAGCGGCACGCGGCCCGGTCGCTTGCCGGGGCGGCGTTCTCGCTGCATCCTCCGCGCCATGACCTACCGTGATCCGGGCCCCGATCCGCTCGCTGTCGACCCTGAGCTCATGGCCCACGCTCAAGCGGTCCAGAGGAAGCGCGCGATCGCCGCCGTGATGGGCGTCGCGCTCGTGGCCGCTGTCGGTGTGGGCGTCGCCTCGATGGTGTCGAGCCGGCAGGACGCGAAGGAGAGCGAAGAGGCCGTCGCGAAGCTCTCCACGTGCCTTCTCGCGGACCCGGCGACCGAGGCCCCCACGAAGCTCGTGCGCGCCTCGCAGCTGGCGGAGCTGAACCGCCCCGCGGCCACCGAGCGCTGGCCCGGCCGCTGCGCTGCGTACGCGCGCGGCCTCGCCGATCACGCGAAGCGCCGTGGGTTGCCCGCGCTCGCGAGCTCGTCCACGAAGCTCGGGCTGGCGCTCGACGCCCCCGAGAGCTACGCCGCCGATCTCCAGCCCGTGACCGCCCGCGTGTTCGACGAGATCGCGAAGGCCAAGATCGCGCGGCGCGCGACCGAGGGGGTGCCGAAGGCCCCCGCGCCGAGCGCGCACCTCACGCTCGCGACCCTGCCCGACGCGGCGCAGCTGCTCCCCAAGGGCACGATGATGCGGGTCGTGCACCCGGCGCCGTTCCCGTCGCAGCCGCTCCGCCTCGTGTTCGACGAAGAGGGCCTCACGCAGGGGCCGCTCGCCTGCCGCCTCGACGCGAAGGAGAAGGCGCTCCTGTGCCACAAGGTCACGGGGCCCGCCGCGAGCAAGAGCCCCAGCCTGCGGCTCTGGGGCACCACCGCCCGGCCGGAGCAGGCGCCGCTGCTGTTCGCGGGCAATCGCGGCACGTTCGGCGTCTTCCGCAGCGACACCGGCGCGGAGGTGGTGGGCAAGCTCAAGAACGGCGCGTACGGCGCCTCGCTGCTCGATGACGGCACGTTCGCGTACCTCGACTGGAACGACCAAGCGCCGCAGATACGCCTCTTCCGAGGCGAGCTCGGCGGATCGTTCGAAGAGGTCAAGTTGCTTGACCGAAAGGACACGGGCAATCCCTACTACGCGACCGCGATGTTCTTCGGTACGTTCCTCTTCAAGTCGCGGAACAAGGACGACGGCATTCACCTCATGGCGCGCCGCATCGAGGGCGCGAAGGACAAGCCCGCCGCGGGCCCGGCGGTCGACGTGGGGCGCATCGGCGAGATCGGCCGCATCGACGGTGGCGACGGAGAGGAGCCCCACCTCGTCGCGTGTCGGCCCGGTGAGCGCGACCGCGCCGACGGCGCGTCCAAGCGCGCCCCTATCGCCATCAAGGCCAAGGGCTGGGACCACTCGTACATCACGTTCATGACCGACGCGGAGACGCCCGGCGAGGCGCCGCGGTTCAGCCCGCCGGTGGCGAGCACGGTGCTGTGGGGCGATCTCTACTGCCGCGGCGGCGAGGCGGTCCTCGTGGCCAATGAGGGCGAGAGCGCGGCCTCGGGATACTGGCCTTCGGTCGTGGTGAGTCGCTGCTCTGCCAGCGGCTGTAAGGACACCACGATGGCGTTCAAGAAGTCCATCGGCCAAGACCCGCTGCTTGCGCCGGCCTCCAAGGCCGACGTGCAGGGGGTCGAGCTCGCGGGCAAGCTTCTGTTCGTGTGGCGTGCGGCCTCGGGCGGCCTGCGCATGCGGCTCGGCCCCGCCGAGCAGCTCGCGAGCGCCGAGGAGCGGGTGCTGTTCGATGACCACGCCCACGACGACGGGTACCGCGCCGAGCCCACGCTGCTCGAATTTCAGGTGCTCTCGAGCGGCACCGACGCGGTGCTGCTGCTCAACACCACGAGGGGCCTCTATGGCTTCGTGATCGACGGCGCGGGCGCGGTCGCCCCGCTGGCGATCAAGGTGAGCTGAGCGGCCGCGCGCCGAGCGCGCCCGCTGCCCGCGGATCCGTCCTAGCTAGCTAGCGTCTGGGCCTCGACCTGCGCGAGCGTCACTCCCCCGTTCCCAGCGGTCCCGGGCGAGACCAACCGCGCCGGGGTCGGGGCCGGGGCGGCTTTCACCCTACGGCTCGATATCGGCAGGATCGGGGTCACGAACACGACCGGCGCCGGGAGCTCCGCGCCCTACCGCTGCGTGGAAGAGGTGAGGTAGGCGACCCGCGACCTCCGGCGCGCGACCTGGCGCGCGAGTGCTCTGTGCCCGGTGTCGGCGACGCCGCGCCTGGTGTCGGCGACGCCGCTCGTCTTGGGGTGAGCTCTTCCGTCGACGCCCCCGACCTTGATTCCCTTTCCCCGCGGTTGACGGGTCGCTCGCCACAGATACCCTTGATCGCCGCCCCCTCTTCCCCGTTCTTTCCCCCGGGGCGGCCGCAAGGAGACGATGAAGGCGCACTCGAAGGACACCCAGGCCAGCACCACCCCGCGCCGCGCGCTCCAGCTGCTCCGCGAGGGCAACGACCGGTTCGTGGCGAACCTCCGCCTGAGCCGCGAGCTGCTCGAGCAGGCCAACCAGACGCGTGACGGCCAGTGGCCGTTCGCGACCGTCCTCTCGTGCATTGACAGCCGCACGTCGGCCGAGCTCATCTTCGACCAGGGGCTCGGCGACATCTTCTCGATCCGCATCGCCGGGAACATCGTCAACACCGACATCCTCGGGAGCATGGAGTTTGCCTGCAAAATCGCCGGCAGCAAGCTGCTCGTCGTGCTCGGCCACTCCGGCTGCGGCGCGGTCAAGGGCGCCTGCGACCACGTCGAGATGGGTAATCTGACCGAGCTGTTGGCGAAGCTCCAGCCCGCCGTCTACCAGGAGCGCTCGGTGGCGGATCCGGCGCAGCGCACCGGCAAGAACTCGGACTTCGTCGAGAAGGTCGCCCGAATCAACGTCAAGCGCTGGGTGAAGGCGCTCGTCGAGCGCAGCTTCATCCTCGAGCACCTCGTGCTGGACGAGGGCATCGGGGTCGTCGGCGCGATGCACGATCTCGCCACGGGGCAGGTCACGTTCTACGAGGACGAGGGCGTCTTCACGGCCGCCGACGTCGACCGGCTCCGGCAGTGACCCGCACGTAGGGGCTTCGTTGGAGGCGGGCGGCCGCATCGTCCGCCGCGATCGACCCGCTGACCAGGCACACCCCGATGGGCGCTCGGGGTCACCTTGGGGGGGGCCGGGCGCGCGCGCGAGCACCACCGCGGCGGCATTCACCGCGGTTCGAGGAAGGCCCGGCGCCTCGGCAAAGAAGCTCGATGCGGCGCGCGGGCCCCGGCTCACGGTGGCCCCGGGACGTCACTTCTTCAGCGCGACGTATCCGAGCACGACGAGGACGAGGGCGGCGACGCCGAGGGCGATCGGCCAAGGAAACGGCGCCTTGGCGATGGTGAGCGGCTCGTCGGTCGCCGGCGCCGTCGGCGCGGCCTTCGCGACGGCGTCCTTCTTCTTGGTGGTGGACGAAGGGCTCGCGGGCTTGACCTTCGCAGCCGCGGGGCCCCCGGTGGGCTTGCTCGCCGTCGGGGGGGGGGCGGCCGGCTTGCTCTTCGCGGCGGCCTCGGGCTTCTTCGCGCCCGACGGGCCCGGCGCGACCTCGGCCGACGGAGGCACGCTGGGCTTTCCGCCCTTCTTCTGCTTCTTCTTTTGGTTCGCGGAGATCTGCGCGTCTTTGTCGCGCTGACGCTCCTTCTTCGCGAGGGCCTTCTGCCGGTTCTTTTCTTTGCGCGACATGGCCGGCACCGCGGGCGCTGGAGAGGAGGCCTTCGCGGCCGCGGGCGCGGTCGGCGAGGTAGGCTTGGCCACGGCGGCGGCTGGAGCGGGCGCGGGCTTGACCGCGACGGGGGCGGGCGCGGCCTTCTTCGCCTCCGCGGCGGCGGCCGGAGGGGAGGACTTCGCGGCGCTGGGCGTGGGCGCGGGCTTCGCGGCGGCGGTCGCCGCGGGCTTCGCGGGGGCCTCCGCCGGAACGGAGGGGGCAGGTGCGGGCTTGGCGGCGCGGGGCGTAGCCTGCGCCGCCGGCGGCGTCGCGGCGGGAGCGGGCGGGGGTCGGACGGCGGCGGGCGCGGCGGCCACCGCGGCGGGGGCCATCGCCGCGGGGCGCACGGAGGGAGGCGCTGCCGTCGTGGGAGCGACGGCGGCCGCAGCGGCGGCTGGAGCGGGGCGCACGGAGGCAGGCGCTGCGGGCGTGGGAGCGACAGCGGCGGCTGGAGCGGGGCGCACGGAGGTGGGGGCTGCGGGCGCGGTCTCCGCGGGCCGGACGGACGAGGGCGTCGCGGCGGCGGCCGGGCGAACGGAGGAGGGCGTCGCGGCGGCGATCGATTCCGCGCTCTTCACGGTGTCGGGCGTCGCCGAGACCGGCGGCGTCAGCACGGAGTAGGGCGGGCGCGTCGAGGTCGGCACCCTCGTCGACGCCGGCGGCTGCGAGGCGCTCGGCGCGGTCGGCAGCTGTGTGCGGGCCTCTTCGGCCTTGGCCTTTGCGCGGGCGTACTCCTCGGCGCGGGCCTTCGCGCGAGCCTCGGCCTCGGTCCTGATCCGTCGGGCCTCCTCCTCGGCCTTGGCCTTGCGCGCGTCGTCGGCGGCCTTCAGCGCGGCGCGGCGAGCGTCTTCCTCGGCGCGGGCTTTCGCGCGGCGAGCGTCTTCCTCGGCGCGGGCCTTCGCGCGAGCCTCTTCGTCGGCCTTGGCCTTCGCGCGTCGGGCCTCTTCTTCGAGGCGTCGGGCCTCTCCTTTGGCCCTGCGCTCTTCTTCGTCGGCCTTGGCCCTGCGCTCTTCTTCGTCGGCCTTGGCCTTCGCGCGGGCGTCGTCGTCGGCCTTGGCCTTCGCGCGTCGGGCCTCTTCTTCGAGGCGTCGGGCCTCTCCTTTGGCCCTGCGCTCGTCTTCGTCGGCCTTGGCCCTGCGCTCTTCTTCGTCGGCCTTGGCCTTCGCGCGGGCGTCTTCGTCGGCCTTGGCCTTCGCGCGGGCGTCCTCGTCGGCCTTGGCCTTCGCGCGGGCGTCCTCGTCGGCCTTGGCCTTCGCGCGGGCGTCTTCGTCGGCCTTGGCCTTCGCGCGGGCGTCTTCGTCGGCCTTGGCCTTCGCGCGGGCGTCTTCGTCGGCCTTGGCCTTCGCGCGGGCGAGGTCCTCGGCCTCGGCCTTGGCTGCGAACAACGCGAGATCGGGCTGGGAGGCCCAGCCGGACTCGATCGTGTCGAGGCTGAGCGCCGATGACGGCGCGGGCTTCGGGACGGACGTCGAGATGCGAGGGATCTCGAAATCCCAGCCCTCCTCAAGCCCCTCGAGGTCTTCCTTTTCCGGCTCGCTCACGGCGCCGTGCTAGCCTTCGCGGGCGGTGCGCGCAAGCGTCGTCTCGCGTGGCCACCCGAGCCGGCGCGTGAAGTCCGTGCCCTCGGCGGCGCTTCGGCGTACATTTGTCCTCGGATGACCCGCCACGGACGCCCCACCCGAGGGAGCGGCGCTAGCCGCGCGACCCAGCGAACCCCGCGCGTGCACGCCGTCGCCCGTCGGCTCGCAGCCGTCCTCGCCCTGGCGACGTGGATTTCGCCGCAGGCGGCCTCCGCCTTCTGCCAGAACACGACGTGCAAGGACTCCGACAAGAAGACGTGCCTCAAGGACGACGAGGGCTGCACCAAGGAGGGCGCGGCCCTCCGCTGGAACACGTCCTGCATATCGTTTCACATGAACCGTCTCGGCACGGCGTCGCTCGACGTGCGGCAGACCCGCACCGCCATCATGAAATCGTTTCGCTCGTGGAGCGAGGTCGACTGCGGCGGCGGGAAGCTCTCGAAGATGGCCTTCGTCGCCCTCGAAGACATCGAGTGCAAGCGTGCAGAATACAACAAAGAGGGCAAGAACGTGAACGTGGTGCTCTTCCAGGACAACGACTGGAAGTACCGCGGGATCGACGGCACGCTCGCGAAGACCAGCACCACGTTCGACACCACGACGGGCGAGATCTTCGACGCCGACATCGAGGTCAACACCGCCTTCAACCAGGTCACCGTGTCGGACGAGCCAGGGAAGATCGCCTACGATCTCCAGGCGATCTTGACCCACGAGGTGGGCCACTTCCTCGGCATCGGGCACTCCGCGAACGAGCGCGCCACCATGTTCGCCGCGTACGCGCCCGGCACCGTCGCCATTCGAGAGCTCTCCGACGACGACAAGAAGGCCGTGTGCGCTGCGTACCCGCCCACGAGCACCGCCGCCTGCAACCAGGAGCCACGCGGCGGCTACAGCCCCACGTGCGCCGATCCGGCGGCGCCCGGACCTGGCGCTGAGGCGCCGAGCGGCTGCGCGGCGTCGGGCCCGGGAGGGGCTCCGCTCGCGGGGGCCCTCGCGCCCGGTGTCGACGGCGCGCCGTCTCTCTCCGCGGCAGTGACCGGACTCGCCGGCGCTGGCACTCTTCTTCTGCTTGCCATCGGTCGTCGGCTCCGCCGGCGGCCCCACCGGAGCCCCGATGAATCGTAAGCCCCTCCACGGGAGCCCCCGCGCCTCCCGTCCGGTCGCGCGCCTCGCACCTCTCCTTCGTGCCGTCTCGACCTCCGCCGGCACGCTGCTCGCGCTGTTCGGCGTCGCGTTCGGCGCCGCGGCGCTCACCGGAGGCTGCTCCGGCACAGAGGTGGCCGCCGACGCCGGGGGGCCGAAGATCTGCACACCGGGCACGTACGTGTTCTGCCGGTGCGCCGACAAGAAAGAGGGGACGAAGCTCTGCAAAGACGACGGCGAGAGCTTCGACCCGTGCGCGCTCGGCGAGAACCTCCCGTGCGGTGAGGTGCCCGATCCGCAGACCGGCGATGCGGCCGTCCCGCAGCCCGTCGAGGCGGGTCCGCCTACCCCGCAGACGCCCGCGGCCGAGAAGTGCGATGGGCAGAACGTGGCCCTGAACGCGAGCTCGGAGGTGACGATCACCGGCAACACGACCGCGGCGGCCGACGACTTCAAGGGAGAGGGCGGCTGCGCGGGCGCGAAGGGCGCGCCCGACCACGTGTACGCGCTCAATGTGCCCGCCACAGGCAAGCTCACTGCCACGGTGGTGCCCGACCCGAAGTTCGCCCCGATCGCCTATCTGCGGTCTGCCTGCGGCGACGAGGCGACCCAGTTGGCGTGTGTGCAGGGGCTGAACCCAGGCCAGAGCGGCGTCCTCAACGCCAACGTCATCAAGGGCACCACGGTGTACCTCGTAGTCGATGGTGCGGCGGGAAGCAGCCAGGCGGGACCCTACAGCGTCAAGCTCAAGCTCACCCCCGGCTCGTTCTGCGGGGACGGAACGGTAGACGACGGCGAGGCCTGCGACGACATCAACAAGGTCGAGGGCGACGGCTGCGGCAACGACTGCCGAAACGTCGCCGGCAACCCGGACAGCGGCAAGGCGTGCCCGGGCCAGCCGGTGCACGTGTGGACGACCGCCGCCGTCACGGGCGCGGGGACGACCACGGGCTTCCCGAGCGCTTGGAACGAGCCCGGCAGTGCGTGCACCACGGGCGCTGGGACGAACGCCTCTCCCGATCACATCTACGCGGTCACCGCCCACCGCACCGGCGCCATGACGGTGAAGACCACGGGCGCGACCTACAACCTGGTCCTCAGCGCCCGGACCGACTGCAACAACGCCGCCACGATGGCGACCAGGATGTGCGCGAACGATCGCGGCACCACGGCGCCCCTCGACGAGACCATGACCTTCCCGGTCACCTCCGGCACCACGTACTACGTGGGCGTGTCGGGCGCGGTCGGCGCGAGCGGCAACTACACCTTGAGCTTCCAGATCCCATGAGGAACGCCCGCGCTCCCCACGTCCCGACCCCGCCCTCGCCGGGCGCCTTGCCTCGGCGTCGCATGCGGCTCGTCTTGCTCGCGCACGTCGCCACGGCGGCGGCCGTCGTGGCGCTCGCGGCCGCGTGCAGCTCCACCCCCGCGACGCCGCCACCGAAGGACGAGTGCCGCCCTGGGGACGCCTACTATTGCCGTTGCGCGAACCGCGAAGAGGGCTCGCGCGTCTGCAACGACGACGGCAAGACGTACGGCCCGTGCGAGCCCTGCTTCGGCGATCCCATCGAGCCGCCGCCCGACAACGACGCCTCGTTCCCGCCCGACCCGCCCCTCGACGCGGGCGGCGACGCGCGGACCGACGCGAGCGACGGCGCCGTCGGTTGCTCGAACGGGAAGATCGAGGCCGGCGAAGAGTGCGACGACGGAAACCGCACGGCGAACGACGGCTGCAGCACGACGTGCAAGCTCGAGGGGGCGCCGACGAGCTCGGACAAGTGCCCAGGCATGCCGGTGCACGTGTGGACCGAGCCGGTCGTGTACACGGCGACGACGGCCGCGCCGTTCGTGAACGACTACACGACCCAGCCCGCGTGCGGTGCCACATCGGGCTCGCTCACCGCCGAGCGCGTGTTCGCGGTCACGGCACATAAGACGGGCATGCTTCGCACGGTGGGCTCTTCTGCCACCTTTGATCACATGCTCTACCTCTCGGAGACCTGCGCGCCGACGGGCAACGTCCTCGCGAACCAGGTCTGCGCGAACACCGTGGTCGGCAACGGCGGCGAGACCCTCACGTTCCCCGTGACCCTCGGCTCCACGTACTACGTCGTGCTCGAGGGCGGTGGCGTCAACCAGTCGGGCACGGTGAAGCTCACCTGGTCGATCCAGTGAGATCTTCGCGGGTCCCGCGGCTCGCGGGCCTGCTGGTCGGCGCGGCGGGCCTCCTCGCGAGCCTCCTCGTCGGCCGCCGCGCGCACGCGCACGACGACATCGTGTTCCCCTACGGAGCGCCGCGCTACGTGCCCGAGCGTCTGGCCGCGCAGGCCGGGCTCGTGGTGGTGCCGAGCGCCCTGCCTCGCGGCGCGCGCGTACCGCTCGTGGTCTTCTTCCACGGCCTGAACCAGGACGGCCCGCTGCACAAGTGGCTCGGTGGGCGCGGCACGCCCGACATGCGCCCGTACTTCGAGCGCCTGCAAGCCGAGGGCAAGACGGCGCCGTTCCTCGTCGCGGCGCCAAGCCAGACCCGCGACGCCGCGCGGCCGTGGGGCATGTGGCAGGCGTTCGACCTCGCCGACTTCGTCGACCGCGCGTCGGCCGCGCTCGCAGGGCGCGCCGAGATCGACCGGACCCAGATCATCGTCTTCGCGCACTCCGGCGGTGGGTGCAACCTGCACGGGAGCGCCCTCCGCGCCGCGAGCGCCCGCGACCCCGCGCCGCACGCGGTCATCCTCGCCGACACCTGCTTCGACCAGGGCGTGGCCGAGACGCTGCTGCTCGCCGCGCCCTCGACTCGCCTCTTCGCATACTACCAGACGCACACATGGGAGCGGGACTTCGGTCCGTTTCGCGCCACGCTGTTCGCCAATCCGGCCGCAGGGCCTCGCGACCGGCGCTTCGTGCAGGTGTCGCTCCCCGGCGGCGGCGCCCACGATAGGCTCTTTCAGGTCGCCGTCGAGCGTGCCTTCCCCGAGGTGCTCCGGCCCACCCGCTGAGCCGGCCCGGCCTCGCGTCGAACGCCGCTCGGCCCCGCTGCCTGACGCGCACTGTCGCGCTCGAGGTGGTATGGTGCCGCGCATGGCCAACCTCAAGCTGAAGCCCGGCGTCCTCGCCGGCAACGCGCTGCGGGAAGTGTTCGACTACTGCAAGAGCGAGTCGTGCGCGCTCCCCGCCGTGAACGTCATCGGTAGCAACTCGACGAACGCGGTCCTCCAGGCCGCGCGCGAGGCGAAGTCGCCGGTCATCGTGCAGTATTCGCACACCGGCGCCCAGTTCAACGCAGGCAAGTTCCTCGACAACGGCAAGCACGTCGCGTCGGTGCAAGGTGCGATCGCGGGCGCTCACCACGTCCGCACTCTGGCGGAGGCGTATGGCGTGCCCGTCATCCTCAACACCGACCACTGCGCGAAGAAGCTCCTCCCGTGGGTCGATGGGCTGCTCGACGCCGGCGAGGCGTATTTCGCCGCCACCGGCGCGCCGCTCTTCAGCGCGCACATGCTGGACCTCTCCGAGGAGCCCCTCGCGGAGAACCTGGAGATTTCGCGCTCCTACCTCGCGCGCATGGCGAAGCTCGGCATGACGCTCGAGATCGAGCTCGGCGTGACGGGCGGCGAGGAAGACGGCGTCGACAACTCGGGCGTCGACAACGCGAAGCTCTACACGCAGCCGGCCGACGTGCTCGCCTCCTACGACGCGCTCCACGCCGTCGGCGACTTCACCGTGGCGGCCTCGTTTGGCAACACGCACGGGGTGTACGCCCCGGGGAACGTGAAGCTCACGCCGAAGATCCTGAAGAGCAGCCAGGAGCACATCCAGGCCGAGCGCAAGACCGGGGTGAAGCCGGTCTCGTTCGTCTTCCACGGCGGCTCGGGCTCCTCGCCCGACGAGATCGCCGAGGCCGTCTCCTACGGCGTCGTGAAGATGAACATCGACACGGACACGCAGTGGGCCTTCCTCTCGCCCGTGAAGAAGTACATGGACGAGAAGGACGCCTACCTGAAGAGCCAGCTCGGCAACCCCGAGGGCGACACCAAGCCCAACAAGAAGCACATCGATCCGCGCGTGTGGCTCCACCTCGCCGAGAAGGGCATGGCGGCCCGGGTCGTCGAGGCCTGCCGGAACCTGGGGAGCTTGGGCAAGTTCGACTTCTGAGCGACCTGGCCGCGTCCGCGCCGCGTCCGCGCCGCCCCCGCGAGACAGCTCGCGAGTGCGGCGCGTCGTGTTTTGTGGTGCACCGGTTTACACGTCTTTACCCGCCTCGCGGCAGCGCAGCGGCGTCGACGACCCACATTGACGGCTCCCCCCGCGGCGCTCCCCGAGCCGCGGTTCCAACGTCCTCTGGAGGTCTGTCATGTTGCTCGTCCCCGCGCTCACCATCCTCGCCACCGCGCTCGCCGTGAGGCTCGTCGTCAAGCTCGTTCGGAGGTCTCACAATGGGAGCTGCGGCGGCGGCGGTCTGCGCCTCGGGCGCAGTCGCTGGCTCCGCTGGGTCTTTCGCTCACTCGACACGACACCCGGCCAGGAGAAGGTGATCCGGAGCGCCCTCGAGGAGGCGTGGACCACGGCGCGCGAGGCCCGAGTGGCGGGCCGCGCCCAGCGCGCGAACCTCGCCGCGGCGATTCGAGCCGAGGGGCCGGATGCGGCCACCTTCGCGGAGGCGCAGGCCGGGGGCCGCGCAGCCTACGAGCGCGCGGAGCAGGCCGTGGTCGCCGCGTTCCGAAGCATCCACGAGGTGCTCGACCCGATGCAGCGCGAGCGCCTCGCGCAGATCGTGGACGGCTCGGCGAGCCCGTGGCGCGGTCGCCTCGCGTTCGGTGGCGGCGGCCCGTACCGAGGCCCCGCGTCGCTCTGAGTCGCTTACGCGCGGCGTGGAGCGCGGGGGGGGGGCAACGCGGCCGTGGACGCGCTAGGATGCGGCTGTGTTGGTCCCCACCGAAGAGCTCCTTCGACCCCAGCTCATCGCCGACAACCACCTCCCGTGGATGCTGAGCGCTGCGCTCGTGGCGCTGTTCTTCGTCGGTGGAATCGCAGGTCTCGTCGTCGCTTGGGTCCAGGCCGCGCGCCTGGCGAAGCTCGCGGAGCGGGATCGAGCGGGCCTCGGTGGGCCGCTCGTCGGAGGCCCTCACGGAGCGGTGCGCGGTCGCGTCGAGCTTGCGAGCGCCGGCGACGTCGTGGTCGGGCTCACGATCGACGAGCAGGCTCAGAACCGCGGCGGAACGACCCAGGGTCACGCGTGGTTGGAGGTCGGTCGTCGCATCGAAGCGCGACCGTTCTATCTCGTGACCGACGAGGGCGAGCGCGTCCGCGTCGATCCGAGCGGGACGTTGCTCGTCATCGCGGACCGCGTCGACCTGGGGTCCACCGTCCCGATGCGTCGGCAACGCGCGGCCCGCCTCGTGCGGGACCAAGTCGTCGTGGCGCGCGGCGCTCTCGGTCGCGCGTACGACGGCGTCCACGCCGAGTGGCGCCTCACGCCCTCGCGAGAGGGGCCCATGGTCCTCGCCGACGCGAGGCGGCTCGCCGAGCGGCACGAGCCTCGCGCGAGCTTCCTCCGCAACGCGAGCCTGGCGGCGACGAGCGCGTTCCTGTTCACCAACATGCTCCTCGGGTTCCCGTTCGTCGCCGCGAGCCTCCGCGGTACGAGCGAGGACGCGACCGTGCTCCAGGTGGAGCGCCACGTGAGCCGCACCAAGGGCTCCGTGAGCTCATGGGGCACGGTCAACGTCGTGGGCGAGTCCGGCTACAAGGCCGCCTTCAGGGTGCCCGCAGAGCGCTGCTCGACGCTCGAGCCAGCGCAAGGTCGGCGCGCGAAGGTTCGGATCGTCCACGTGGGAGGCTTCGCGTCCCTCGGCTCGGTCCCCACGCTGAACGGCTTCGCGCTCCTCGGGGCGTTCGCGCTCTCGCTCGTGGCGGCCGGTCTGACTTGGAGCGGGTACTCCGCGCGCATCCCCTGGTACGAGGCCGGCGCACCGGAGGTGCGAGGGTCCGGGTTCGTCATGCCGTGAGCTGTGAAGAACGGCACGCCGCGGGAGGCGCGGCTGCCGTTCACTCCGCGGCGTCGGGGGGCCGCACGAGCAACGCGCCGAGCTTACCGCCAAGCGTCGGCTGCCGGCGCACCTTCTCCGCGAGCGCGACCCAGGGCGCGGCGTTGGCCGCGAGCGGGAGCTCGGGGCACTCCTCGCCGACGACGCCGAAGACGGGCTCGGTCGTGTACGGAGCGAAGGTGCCGAAGAGCCGATCGAACACGAGCAGGACACCGCCAAAGTTCTTGTCGACGTACGCGCGGTCGGCGCCGTGGTGCACCCGGTGGAACACCGGCGCGTTGAACACGCGGCCGGGACCGAACGCGATCTTGGTCCGTGCGTGCAGCCCGAAGAGCAGCACGGCGTGCACGGTCGCGACCACCGCGTACTGAGTGACCGTCACACCGGCGAGCGCGAGCGACGCGTGGAACACCGCCGTCGAGAGCGAGGCGAGGACGCCTACGCGCAGAGAGACCGAGAGGTTGTAGTCGCGCGACTGGTGGTGCACGGCGTGGATGGCCCACAACACCGGCACGGCGTGCTCCACGCGGTGCTGCGCGTAATACACGAGGTCGAGCAGGACGAAGGCGAGCAGGGCGCTCGGAGGGCCTTCGGGGAGCTTCCACGGGACGAGCCCTGCGGCGCCCGCGAAGACCCCCACGAGCGCGCCGCGGAGCGCCATCTGCGACGCGAGGAAGACGAGGCCGACCGAGGCGTTGGAGAGGGTCTGCCGCACGCTCCCCGTGCCTCGCAGCCACGCGCGCGCTGCCGGCGAGACGAGGAGCGCGACGGCCGCGGGCACCACCGAGACCGCGGCGGCGAGGAGCAGGCCGACTCGAAGCGGAGGCGCCATCGGAGTCTCGCTAGAATTGCACGATCACGATGCGCCGGTCCTCGCGGAAGCTCACACCGCCGGTCTCGCCCGAGCAACCCCAGCACGTGGTCCACTGCAGCTCGCGTCTGCGGCTCGGATTGTAGGCCAACGCCACGGGGGAAACATCTCCCAACATTACGAAATAAGAAGCAATTTTGTATTTTCCCGAGGAGAGTGGGAACAGCGCGAGCACGAACGAGGCGGTCTTGCTCCGCCCCGTCACCACGAGCACCTCGACCCCCGGATCCGGGCTCCACAGGAGGGGCTGTGTGCTGAAGACCAACCCGACGTGGGGCGCCTGCGTCCGCCCGACCACGGAGGTCGAGTCGGCCGGGTCGAACAGGCGGAGCTCGGCGCCGAAGCCTGGCCGCCCGGCGAGCTCGGGCGCGCCCGCGACGATCGCGGCAAGCTCGCTCGCGTCCAGCTTGGTCTTTCGAAAGGGCTCCACTTCGACGAGCTTCGGGCGCTCCCCGCCGGTGCAGCAGCGGAAGCCCAGATCGGCCGCGAGCCCCTGGCTCGTGCCGCGCCGCGCGCAGCGGTGCACTCCGATGCCAGGCTCCCTCGGGCCGCCTCCGCGGAACGGCGCGCCCTCGCCGGCCTCGCCCTTCGCGCCGACCCACTCGCGCAGGCCACCCATCGCGCGGGCACCGAACCCCGACGCGCACGTGGCCGCCTCGGCCTCGCACGCCGGGTCCCACGTGGGCCCCGTCGCGTACGTGTCGGCGTCGGGGCCCTTGCAGGCCCGCTCCCACTCGAGGTCGGTGCAGAGGCGCGCGCCGCGCTCCTGGCAAGCCTTGGCCGCGTCGTCGCGCGAGACCTGCGCCTTGGGCGGCCTCGCGGGGTCGTTGGGGAAGGGGAGGGCGTCGATGCTGAAGGCGCCGAGCGGGTAGGGTGAGAGGCCCGCGACCGCCGCGGGATCACGCCCGTCGTCGCTGGGCAGCGTCCCCGAAAGGAGCACCCCCGCGGGGATGGCGATCACCTCGCCGGCGCGCGCCGGCGTGCGCGGCCGAAGCCGCACCTGGGCGGTGGAGGGGCCGATCGCGACGGCGCCCGCGGACTCCCCGTTCGAGGCGTTGGCCGACACGGCCTCCCCCTCTGGTGTCACGGTGGCCGCGGGCGCGGAGGGAGCAGCGTGCGCGGCGGCGTCCGGGGCGTTCGAGGCGGCGGGGTCCTTCTTGCAGCCGAGCGTGGCGATGGCGCACAGGCCGAGTACGCCGAGCCGCCGAGGCGCGAATCTTCCTGGCCGCATGGGACCGATGTAGCTCGAAGCCGCGGCCCGTGGAAGGTGTCTCGACGGTCGAGCGCGCGCGCCGCGTCGTGCCCCCGCGGAGCCTGCGATTGACTCGCCCGCGCAACTCCGTATGTTCGGCCCGGCGTCGCCGCGTGCGCCGCCCCACGCCGCGCTCTCCGTCACGCCGTTCCTCGCCATGAACCCCCGGGCCCTCCCCCGACGCGCCAGCCTTCGCCTCACCGACGACGATTTCGGGGCGACGCTCCCGCAGGCGCCGACGAAGGCGCGGCGCTCGCTCGAGGGGCGCCTGTTCTCGTGGGCCGCCGAGGCCGCGGCGCACCTCTCCGAGCGCTTCGGGCCGCTCGAGGTGCACGCGGTGCGCGATCCCGACGGTGACGGCTCGGGCGTCGTCTTCGTGCGCGAGCGCTTCGCGCGCACCACGGTCGAAGAGCTGGCCGAGGACACGCGCTCCCTCCGCCCCCGCATGGGCGAGGCGCCGTACCTCCCGCACCTTCACGTCGCGCTCCTCGTGTACCTCGAGGCGGTCGAGCTGCGCATCGATCTGCCCGCGCGCGCGTGGGTCGACGCGGAGAACCTCCGCGCGCGCCTGGCCGATCCCGGGGGCTTGCTGGAGCTGCTCTCGTCCCTCGAGTCGCTCCCCGAGGTGTTCGAGCTTTTGTGTTTCCCTCCCGGCCCCTCGGCCGCGGGCGCGCTCTGCGCCCAGCGCGCCACGGCGGACGATCTCCGCGCGTTGTCCGAGCGCGCCCGCGCCGAGCCGTCGTCGCTGCGCGTGCGCTGGCGTATCCCGAAGCGGATCGTGCTGTCGTTCCCCGCCGATCTGGGCGACGCCCTGGAGGACGCGCTGTTCGCGCTGTCTTCGGTCACGAAGCTCGTCGCTTGGGCGGAGGACAACGACGTGCTCGGCCTCGTGACGCGGTGGGAGGCCCGTCGCGAGCGCCGCCTCGAGCTGCCCGACGAGGGCGGCGTGCCGAGCGAGCGCACCGCGCGGAGACCGCCTCGCGAGGACGACGAGCCACGCCCGAAGCGCAGCTACCGCGAGCCGCCCTCGCGACGCTACGGCAGCGTCGCGGCCCCGCCGCTCGAGCCGGAGCGACTCCCGCCGCTTGCGCCGCTCGCGCGCAAGATCCCTCGGCGCGCGCGCGCGCCGAGGTTGTTCGACGTCGATCCGGCCGTGCCAGTGGAGCGGGGCACCGGCGTCAAAGTGCTCGCGGGCCCGTTCGCGGGTCGCATCGGCGCGGTGCTCGAGCTGCTCGGCAGCGACGAGGCGAAGGTGAGCCTTGGCCTGCTCGTCGCGCGGGTGCCCATCGCCGACCTGGTCGCGTGCGCGCCGAAGAGCGGGCGCACGCGGCTCCCTTCGTCGCACCGTAAGCCGCCCGCCCGCTGACCTCACCGCGGCCGCGCCCGAGACGCGTTCGTCGCGTTCCAGGTTCGCATTGTTCAGTTCGCGAACGAAACACACGTCGCCTCGAACCCACGCTAAGTAGCTGATCTTTGGTTTGTTTTGTTTGGCACAGTCCTCGCTAAAGAGGAACTAGGCACGCGCCGGGCAGCTCCCCCCCCCGCCGCTCGGTGCATGCCGCCTACTCCCTCGCGCAAGCGAGGGCCGCCCCGCACGGCATCCCCTCCCGTGCGGGGCTTTTCTATTTCGTCGACGTCGCGAGAGCTCGCCCGGCGAGCTTGGCCGCTTTCTTTTTTGAAGCGACCCGTCCAGGCACGGGGTAGAACCCCAGGCCTTGGCCCCCGTTGGGACAGCTTCCACGCGCCCTCCGACGGCGTCGTCCGCGCGCCCCTATCCGCGCACCCTCACGGGACAGCTTCGGCGGCAGCTGCCGGCCTACGCGGCCGGTGGCGTCATGCTCGCCATTTTCCAGCTCGCGATGAACCGCATCGACTGGCTGTCGAAGTCCGCGGTCGACCAGATCTTCGACGAACGCAGCGCGCTCCCGTGGCTCCCCTCGGCGCTCATGCTCGTGCTCGCGGTGGTGGCGCTCCTCACGCGGGTCGCGAGCCGCTGGTACATCTTCAACGCCGGCCGCGACGTCGAGTACGAGCTCCGCTCGGCCCTCCTCGAGCACCTGCACTCGCTCGGCGCAGCGTTCTACCGCAAGATGTCCGCTGGCGAGATCATGAGCCGGTCGTCTGGCGATCTGCTCCAGGTGCGCTTGCTCTTCGGGTTCGGGATCCTGAACCTCGTGAACGTGGGGTTCGCGTTCGCGAGCGCGCTCCAGGTGATGCTCTCGATCTCGGGCCGCCTCACCGTGGTGTCGTTCGTCACCCTCCCGCTGATCGTGCTCCTCGGGCGCGGCGTGAGCGGGCAGCTCTACACCCGCACGAAGGCGAACCAAGAGGCGCTTGGTGCCCTCAGCGAGGTGCTCCAGGTGAACCTCGCCGGCGTGCGGGTCGTGCGCAGCTTCGCCCTCGAGCGCCGCGAGCGCCGCCGGTTCGACGCAGCGAACCAAGCGTACCTCGACGCGAGCCTCGGCCTCGCGCGACTCCGCGGGCTCATGGGTCCGGCGATCGGAGGAGCGGCGTCCGTGGGGCTCCTCGCGTTCTTCTGGTACGGCGCGAAGCTCCTGCTCGACGGTACGCTCACGAAGGGCGCGTTCTTCGCGTTCTGGCTCGCCTACGGCCGCATGACCTGGCCCATGATCGCGGTGGGCTTCTCGGTGGCGATCGTCCAGCGCGGGCGGGCGGGCTTCGCGCGCCTCGCCGAGATCTTCTCCGAGGTGCCTGAGATTGTCTCTGGCGACCTGCCGCCGCCCGCCCAACCGAGAGGCGCGCTCTCCGTGCGCGGTCTGTCGTTCGCGTACGGGGTCCGCAAGCGCGAGGTGCTCTCCGACGTGGCCTTCGACCTGCCCGCAGGGCGCTCGCTCGCCATCATGGGGCGCACGGGCTCTGGCAAGTCGACCCTCGCCATGCTGCTCGCGCGCCTCCTGCCGACGCCCAAGGGGGCGGTGTTCTTCGACGGCGTCGACCTCTGCGACCTGCCGCTCGGCTTCGTGCGCGAGTCCGTCGGTTACGCCCAGCAGGACGCGTTCCTGTTCTCCACCACGGTGACGGGCAACGTCGGGTTCTCCCTGACGGAGACCGAGAGCGAGGCGAGCAGGGCGCTGATCCGCGAGGCCGCGAAAGACGCGCAGGTCTACGAAGAGGCGATGGCGCTCCCCGAGCAGCTCGACACCGTAGTGGGCGAGCGCGGCGTCCAGCTCTCGGGCGGGCAGAAGCAGCGAATCGCCCTGGCGCGCGCCTTCGCCCGGAGCCCTCGCATCCTCGTCCTCGACGACCCGCTCTCCGCGGTGGACGCGAAGACCGAAGAGGCGATCCTCGCGACCATCGCGCGGCACGCCAAGCAGGGCACGCTCGTGCTCGTCACTCACCGCGTCGCGGCGGCCTCGATGTGCGACGAGGTGGTCGTGCTGGACGAGGGGCGCGTGCTCGAGCGCGGTACCCCCACGGAGCTGCTCGCGAATGGATCGCTCTACGCGGCGTTCGCCGAAGAGCAGTCCGCTGAGCGCGCCTTGCTCGATCTCGACCTCGACGAGAGGGAGAGCGCGTCATGAGCGCCGGCTCGAAGTCCGAGGTCCCGAAGGCCGCGGCCGGCGCGAAGCGCACCGAGGCGGCGTTCCACGAGGAGCAAGACCTCGGCCGCGCGTACGACGTGGCGCTCCTGCGCAGGCTCTGGCCGTTCGTACGGCCGCACTCTCGCCATTTGGTCGCGTCGCTCGCCCTGCTCGTGCTGCTCGCGGCCACCCAGCTCGTCCGTCCGCTCCTCATGGGGCGCGTAGTCGCCCACGCCGGCGCGGGCGAGGGGAGTCTCCTGCTGCGCGATGGCCTCGTGCTCGCGGCCTTCGTCGTGGGCGGCCAGACGGTTTCGTTCCTGCAGACCTACATCATGCAGATCGGTGGAGCGCGCGCGATGGCTGACCTCCGCGCCGCCGTGTTCGGGTTCTTCCAGCGCTTGTCGCTGCGCTACTTCGACAGGACGCCGGTGGGCCGGCTCGTCACTCGCGCCACGGGCGACATCGACGCGCTGGGAGAGCTCTTCGCGTCGGGCGTCCTCAACGCGATCGGGGATCTGTTCGCGCTCATCGGCATCGTCGTGGTCATGCTGGCGCTCCACGCCCGGTTGTCGCTCGTCGCCTTCGCCGCCCTGCCCGTGGTGGCCCTCGTGGTGAACTACGTGCGCAAGCGCAGTCGCGAGGCGTTCCGAGACATACGCACGAAGACGGCGCGGCTGAACGCGTTCCTGAACGAGCAGGTCGCCGGCGTGGCGGTCGTGCAGGCGTACGCCCGCGAGGCGCACATGCAGCACGAGTTCGACGTCATCAACGACGCCTACCGTGACGCGAACAAGCGCAGCATCTTCTACGAGGCGATGCTCGACGCCGCGATCGAGATGGTGAGCACCGTGTGCGTCGCGAGCATGCTCTGGTGGGCGGGCGTGGGTCGCACGGGGGACCCGACGATCACGTTCGCGCTGGTCGTCACCCTCACTCAGTACGTCCGCCAGTTCTTTGAGCCGGTGAGCCTCCTCGCCCAGCGCTACACCATCTTGCAGAGCGCGATGAGTGGTGCGGAGCGCATCTTCCAGCTCCTCGATGAAGAGGACGTGGAGGCCGAGGGCGAGGCCTCGCGCGAGCCGGTCCCCGCCGAGCTCGAGGGCTCCCCAGCGCTCGAGCTCGAGGGGGTCACCTTCGCCTACAAGCCCAGCGTGCCCGTGCTCTCCGACGTGAGCCTCACCGTGGCGAGGGGCGAGAAGGTGGCGCTCGTCGGGGCGACCGGCGCTGGCAAGTCGACCGTCGCGGGGCTCTTTCTTCGGCTCTACGAGGTCGAGGTAGGCGCGGTGCGCGTGCTCGGTCGCGACGTGCGCGCGCAGGATCGCGTGACGATGCGGGAGCGCTTCTCGGTCGTGCCGCAGGACGTTTTTTTGTTCACGGGCACCGTGCTCTCGAACGTCGCGATCTCGGACGAGGCGCCCGATCGCGCTCGGGTCGAGCGCGCCCTCCGGCAGATCGGCGCTCTCGAGCTCTTCGAGCGGCGCGAGGGTGGACTCGACGCGCGCGTCGATGAGCGCGGCGCAAACTTCAGCGCGGGCGAGCGACAGCTCATCGCGTTCGCCCGGGCGCTCTATCGCGACACGCCCATCGTCGTTCTCGACGAGGCGACCGCGAGTATCGACTCGAACACCGAGAAGCGTATGCAGACCGCGCTCGAGGTGGTGATGCAGGGCCGCACGTCGCTCGTGATCGCGCACCGCCTCTCCACGATCCGCGCCGTCGATCGCATCATCGTGTTTCACAAGGGGCGCGTCGTCGAGACCGGCAGCCACGACAGCCTCATCGCGAAGGGAGGCGTCTACGCCCGGCTCCACCGCCTTCAGTTCGCGCGTGAGCGCGCCGCGCATGTCGGGGGCGAGGTCGCGCCGGTCAGCGCCGAGTAGGGGGGAGAGGGGGGCGCGCGGAGGCTCGTGGTAGAGCGTCCACATGCGCGCCCTCCGCACCCCCGACGAACGCTTCGCCGACCTGCCCGGCTTCCCCTTCGCGCCGCACTACAGCGAGGTGAGCGCCGGCGACGGGGCGAAGCTACGAATGCACCACGTGGACGAGGGGCAGGGCGCGCCCGTGCTGCTCCTGCACGGCGAGCCGACCTGGTCGTTCCTGTACCGCAAGATGATCCCGGTCTTCGTCGAGGCGGGCCTCCGCGCCGTGGCGCCCGACCTCATCGGGTTCGGGCGCTCCGACAAGCCGATGCGTCAGTCCGACTACAGCTACGCGCGTCACGTCGCGTGGCTCGAGGAGTGGCTCCAGCAGGTGGACCTCACGGGCGTCACGCTCGTCTGCCAAGACTGGGGGTCTCTCCTCGGGCTCCGCCTCGTGGCCGCGCGGCCCGAGCGCTTCGCCCGGGTCGTCGTCTCGAACGGCTTCTTGCCCACGGCGCGCACGCGCACGTCGCCCGCGTTTCAGGTGTGGCGCACTTTCGCCGCGGCCTCGCCGCTCTTCCCGATCGGCCGCATCGTGAGGTCGGGCTGCGTGACGTCGCTCGGCGCGCGCGACCTCGCCGCCTACGACGCGCCGTTCCCCTCGAGCGAGTACAAGGCGGGCGCGCGCGCGTTCCCGGCGCTCGTGCCCACCCGCGAGTCCGACCCCGAGGTGCCCGCGAACCGCGCCGCGTGGGAGGCGCTCGGTCGCTTCGAGAAGCCTTTTCTCACGCTCTTCGGGAAGAACGACCCCATCCTCGGGCGCGCCGACGCGCCGCTGCAGCGGCACGTGCCTGGCGCGGCGGGGCAGCCACACGAGCGCTTCTGGGGCGGCCACTTCGTGCAGGAAGATCGGGGCGAGTTCCTCGCCGAGAAGATCGTGTCCTGGATGCGCGGCTGAGCCCACCCCGCGCGACGGCCTGGCCTCGAGCTCTAGCGCGCCGTGGGGTACTTGGAGATCTTGCGCTGGAGTGAGCGCCGGTGGAGCCCGAGGCGTCGCGCCGCCTCCGAGATGTTCCCTCCGCAGTCGGTGAGGACGCGGTGGATGTGCTCCCACTCGGCGCGCGCCAGCGACGGGGCTTCGATGTCGCCGGCGGCTGGCGGCTCCTTGGGCGAGTCGCTCCCGCGGTCGAACGCCGCGAGGATCTCGTCGGCGTCGCAGGGCTTCGTGAGGTAGTGGGTCGCGCCGAGCCGCACCGCCTCGAGCGCGGTCGCGATGCTGCCGTACCCCGTCACGACGACCACGTTCGTCGTGGGGTCGATGGCCTTCAGCGCCGCCACGAGCTCCAACCCTGACGGGCCCGGCATCTTCAGGTCGACGACCGCGAGCTCCGGGCTGTCTTGCTGCGCGAGCGCGATCGCCTCCGGGGCGTTGGCCGCGCCCCGCGCGTCGAGCCCGCGATCCGCGAACGCGCGGAGGAGCCTGGCGCGGTAGGTCGCGTCGTCGTCCACGACGAGGAGGTGTCGCCTGGAGTCTTCAGCCATGGTGCTCCTCGATCGTCTCGCGCGGTTGCCGTGTTCCTTGGGCCGGCGAGGCCGCGTCGTCTCGTTGGTTGAGCGGGCCGTTGCTCCTCGCCCGCGGCAGCTCGAGCACCGCGCGCGTGCCCTCGGCCGGCACCGACGAGAATGACAGATGCCCGCCCCAGGCCTCCGCGAACGACCGAGCGAGAAAGACGCCCAGGCCCATCCCGGCGCCCGGCGCCTTGGTCGTGAAGAAGTGCTCGCCGAGGCGCTCGAGGACCGGGGCCGCCATGCCCTCGCCGTCGTCCGTGACGACGAGCCGGAGCACCGATTGGTCGTGCTCGACCGAGAGCGTGACCGCGCGGGCTCTCGCGTCGAGCGCGTTGCGGACCAGGGTGGCGAGGGCCTGCGCGAGCCCGTTGCGTGGCACGAACACGGCGGCGTCGTCCGAGGGGGTCGCGGCGAACGTCAGGCGCGCGCGCCCCGCCGAGCCCACCCTCGCCGTCACGTCGTCGAAGACCTCGGCGGCCGTCGCGCGCTCCGGCAGCTCACCGGTGATCGCGCCGGAGCGGCCGCTCATCTGGTGGAGCACCTCGCGGCACCGTGCGGCCTCGGCGCGGATGAGGCGCGCGTCTTCGACGTGGGTCTCCGGCGCGCCCGCGAGGCTGAGCGCTCGCTCGAGCTCCTTCGACGCGACCGCGATGGTCCCGAGCGGCGTCCCGAGCTCGTGCGCTGCGCCTGCGGCGAGGGTCGTCAGCGATGCGAGCCGCTCGTTGCGCGACGCGAAGCGCTCGGCCTCGGCGAGCCGGGCCTCGCGCGCGCGGAGCTCCTCGGCCAGGTGGGTCACGAAGTACGCGATGAGCGCGGCGGTCACCGTGAGCGCGACCCACATGCCGAACAGGTGCGGGCTCGGGCGACCGCCGGGCTGGTGGTGCACGTGGGCGAGCGCGGGCACGGGGACGTGGGCGAAGAACAGCACCGCGTACGAGGTCGCCGAGAGCGCGACGAGGGCCGCGGTCCAGCGCATGCCCGCCACCACCGCCGCGAGCGTGACGTGGACGAGGTAGAGCGCGCTGAAGGGGTTCGACGGCCCACCCGTGAAATAGAGCAGACCTGTAAGCGAGAGCGTGTCGAAGATGAGGACGGCGGGCGCGCGCCCGGCCGGCACGGTCCCGCGGCGCGTGGTGAGCCACAGGTTGGACAGCGCCGTGGCGCACGTGATCGCGGCGAGCGGGGCGAGCTGGAGCGGAATGTCGAGCGCGGCGACGGTGGTCGCGATCGTCGCGAGCTGGCCGGCGAGGGCCCACCACCGGAGCCGCACGAGCCACGACACCGTGATAGCCCGCGCGTCGCGGGGAGTCGCTGTGCCGGCGTGCGGGTGTGGGGTCTCGGGCGTCACGGCGTGAACGTAGCGCGTTCCCGTCGGCCGGGGGCTGCGTCAACTTGCCTCATGGTCGGGCGTCCCCGTTGGGGGCAAGCTCCTTACCCAGGCCGCAGCGCACCGCAGCGCCGCGTCGCCGACGATTCAGGAGACGCCCATGAAGAACCACGCGCCCCTCGCCCCCCACGCGGTCTCCGCGCCCCCCTTCGCCCCCCACGCGCGCCGCGGCGCCCCGCTCGGGCTCTGCTGGCGCTCGGCTCCGTGGATCGCCCTCATGGCCCTCGGCCTCGCCGCCTGCAGCGCAGCGGAGCCGTCCACCGGCTCGGCCGGGGCGCCTCTCACCACGGTCACCAGCCAGCAGAGCAAGCTCAAGCTCGCCATCTACACCTCTCCCGAGCAGCCGCCGACGCGCGGCACGATCGCCGTGCGGTACGTCATCACCGACGCGAGCGGCGCTCCGGTCGACGGGCTCACCCTCACCGTCGCGCCCGACATGCCGTCGATGGGGCACGGGACGCCCACCACGCCGAAGGTGGCGGCGAAGGGCGGCGGCGAGTACGTGGCGACCGACGTGAACCTGTTCATGGCCGGGCGCTGGGACCTGCGGACGACCGTGCGCGGCGCGGTGAGCGACGAAGCGATCGTGCCGGTGGATGTCCGCTAGGCCTCACCGGGGGCGCGCGGCCGCGCTCGCCGGCATCGTCTGCGCCGCCCTCGCGACGGCGTCGTCCGCGGTGTGGGCGCAGGCGTGCTGCGCGGGAACGGGCGCCGTGACCCCGGCGCGTCTCGCCCTCCACGAGGACGCCGCGGCTGGACTGCAGCTCCGCGCCGCGACGGTCGTCGGCTCGCACAGCGCGTCCGCGGAATACGTGCCCGCGCCGCCCGGCGCCGGGGAGGTGGACCTCGAGCAGTCGCTCTACGGCGCCGTGCGCGTGCTGCGTCGCGGTCAGCTCGGGGCGCTGCTTCCCCTCGTCCAGACGTTCCGCACCACGCCCACCCGTTCCGAAGCGGGAGGTGGCCTCGGCGACATCAACGTCTCGGCGCGCTACGACTTCTTGCGAGCCCGTGAGTCCGCCCTCGTGCCCGGGATCGCGGCGCTCGCCGGCGTGACGCTGCCCACCGGGCGCTCCGCCGAGGCGGCCACGAAGCCGTTCGCGACCGACGCCACCGGGCTCGGCGCGGTGCAGGTCACGGGCGGCGTCGCGCTCGAGCAGTCGGTGGGCTCGTGGCTCTTCGGGGCGAGCGCGCTCCTCGCGCTGCGCGCGCCTCGCGAGGTGGGGGCGGTCACCCCGGTCACGCTCTCGCTCGCGCCGCAGTACTCGGCGCTGCTCTCGGCCGCGTACGCGTTCGACAGCGGCGCAGCGGTCGCGCTCTCGACCCTGTTCACCTTCGAGGGGGACGCCAGCGTGAACGGCGCGACCGCGAGAGAGAGCGCGCGCCGGTGGATCGTGGCCAGCGCGTCGCTCGCGTGGCCGGTGACCGATCAGCTCTCGGTGCTGGGGAGCGTCTCTCTCAACCCACCGATCTCGTCGCTCGGAATGAACCAGACCACCACCCTCGGGGCGACCCTGGGGATCCGTTGGGGAGTCCTATGAACCGCCTCCTGCTGCTCGCGCTCCTCTGGCCTCTCGCGTCCGCGTGCGCGTCCCCGGCCCGCGCGACCGACACCACGCGCGCGACCCAGACCAGCGGGCTGGCCGCGGCGCGCCTCGTGCCCGCGTCCGGCCCCGAGCGCACGTACGGCGACGTGCTCGGGAGCGCGCCGTGGACCGTGCTCGTGTTCGTCTCGAGGGGGTGCCCCTGCCTCGACGCGCACAAGGGGCGCATCGGCGAGCTCTCGAATGCCTACCGCGCCCGGGGCGTCCAGTTCATCGCGGTCGACTCCGAGGTGGGCACCACGCGCGAGGGGGCCGCGGCCTCCGCCCGCGCGCTCGGCCTCCCGGTCATGCTCGATCCGGGCGCGAAGATCGCGAACGCGCTCGAGGCCGAGTATGCGACGTACTCCGTCCTGCTCGATCGGAAGGGACGCGTGGTCTATCGGGGCGGGGTCGACTCCGACAAGCGCAAGCTCCACGACACGGCGACGCCGTACCTGCGCGACGCCCTCGACGACGTGCTCGCGGGCACGCCGCCGCGCCGCGCCGAGGGCAAGGCCCTCGGCTGCATGTTGCGCAAGTGGTGACGCGGATCGCTGTCGCGCGGGGAGGGCGACGACGCCTAGACCCGCTCCGCGTGCTGGCCGCGGCGCTCCTCGGCCTCGCGAGCTGCCAGTCGGCGGGTGGGGTGGGCCGCGCGCCCTCGAGCGCCCCGGCGCGCGCCTGGGACGAGCTCCCGCCCAGCGATCGGCTCACCTTCATGGAGGCGAAGGTGACGCCTCGCATGCGCGACCTGTTCGTCGCCGAGGACTCCCATCGCTACCCGAAGTTCGCCTGCGCCACCTGCCACGGGCGCGACGGCCCCTCGCGAGGCTATCGCATGCCCAACCCCTCGCTGCTGCTGGAGCCCACGGAGTGGAACACCGCGCCGGCCCCCGACCCGTCGCGGGCGCCCTCTGCGACCGACGCCTTCATGGCGCGCGTCGTCGCCCCCGAGCTCGCGCGTCTGCTCGGGCGCGCCCCGGCCCAGGGCGGCTGCTTCGTCTGTCACACGCGCGAGGAGTGAGCGCGTGGGGACCTCGTGGTAGCGTTTCGCTCGTGCGCGCCCCCCCGCTGCTCACGCTGCCTCCGCCGTGCTTTGCCGTGCCTTGGCGGCTCGGCTGGCTCTCGTGGCTCGCCCTGGTGCTCTTCGTCACTCTGTGCCCCGCGCGCGCGCTGGCCTACACGCCGCCCGCCCTCTCCGGAGCCGTCAACGACACCGCCGCGCTGCTCACGCCCGCCGAGCGTCAGGAGCTCGAGCGGCTCCTCGCCGAACACCGAAAAGCGTACGGGCACGAGGTCGTCGTGTTCACCACGCCTTCCTTGGCTGGCGAGTCGGTCGAGGACGTGGCCTACGCCACGTTCAATGCCTGGGGTATTGGCAAAAAAGGCAAAGATAACGGAGTCTTGCTTGTCGTTGCCCCCAAGGACCGGCGCCTCCGTATCGAGTCGGGGAAGGGGGTCGGGGGCGAGCTCACCGACCTCGTCTCGAAGCGCATCCTCACCGAGCGCGTGGGCCCCAAGCTGAAGCTCGGGAAGAACTTCGAGGCGCTGCGCGACGGCGTGACCTCGATCCACTCGGTGCTCCGCGGCGGCCCCGTGGTGCCGGCCGGCGAGGACGCGGGGCCCGTCGCCGCACTCCCTGTGGCGCCGCGCCGCGTGGAGCCGCCCGAGGTGCCCCCCACGAGCCTGTTCGTCGACATGACCGGGACGTTCCCGACCGAGGCGCGCGCGCGCTACCTCGCGGCCGCCGACGTCGCGGTGAAGAAGGGGGCGCCGCTGCTCGCCGTCATCGTCGTCGACGAGGGCCTCGCGCTGGACGGGCCGCTGATCGCGGGCGCGAGCTCGGCGGCGTTCTACCGCGCGTTCCCCAAGGCGAGGGCGATCGCCGTCGTTGGTCGCGATGGGCGAAACCTGTTCGTGTACTACGACCTCAGCGGCGACGCCCGGGACCAGTCCATCGCCCTCCAGACCGCCGCGTCGCGGGCCAAGGGCGTCGTGGGCTCGGCCGCGCCGGGGCGCCGCCCGGACGTGTTCGTCGACGAGGCCATCACGCTCCTCCAGGGGCTCGGCACCGTGCCGTCGAGCGCGTGGAAGGAGCGCGTGGGCGAGGAGAGCATCTGGTTCGCCGTGCCCTGGATCGCGGGCATCCTTGGCTTCATCGCGCTGGCGACGTGGCTCGTGCACAAGCTGGGCCTCGACTCGGGAGGCTCGGGGGGCTCGGGGGGCTCGGGAGGCTCGGGAGGCTCCTCGTACGGCGGAAGCTCCTCGGGCGCGTCCAGATCGAGCGGCGGAGGCGGCGGAGGTTACACGGCCGGCGGGGGCTCCTCCGGCGGCGGGGGCGCGAGCGACTCGTACTGATCGCGCACTCCGCGCCGCAGGACCGAGGCGTACCGTCCGCACTCCGCAGCTTCGCAGGTTCGTGGAGCGCAGTGCGGGCTCTGCAGCACGGGGATGGCTCGCGCGGGAGCCTCGTGGACTCTCCGCGCTAGAGCCGCGCGAGCGCGTCGCGGAGCTCTTGGCGGAACGCGCGGGCGTCGGGGTGGCGGTCCGACTTCTCACGCGCGAGGGCGCGCATGATGGAGGCCTCGAGCCCGCGGTCGACGTGAGGGACGTGGATGCTGAGCGGTGTCGGGGTGCCGGTGAGCTTCTTCACGAAGAGGTCGGTGAGCCCCTCTCCCTCGTGCGGGAACTTCCCGCCGGAGAGCGCTTCGTAGAGCGCCACGCCCAGCGCGTGGATGTCGCTGCGCGCGTCGAGCGGCTCGCCGAGGAGCTGCTCGGGCGACATGTAGGCGGGGGATCCGCAGAGCGCGCCGGCCATCGTGAGCTCGCTCTCGCGACCGTCTTGATCCGTGCCCGTGCGGAGCTTCGCCAGGCCGAAGTCGCACACCTTCACGAGCTCGCACGGCCTACCGTCGTCGTCGCGGTGGGGGACGAGCACGATGTTGTCCGGCTTCACGTCACGATGGACCACGCCGACGTCGTGCGCGAAGGCGAGCCCGCTGCAGGTCTGGATGCCGATGTCCACGATCTGCCGTGGAGAGAACGCGCGCCCCGAGCGGAGCATCACCTCGAGGCTCTCGCCGTCGAGCAGCTCCATGACGAGATAGAGGATGCCGTCGGGCTCCTCGCCGAAGTCGAGCACGCGCGAGATGTTCTGGTGCTCGAGCCGGCTCAGCGTCTGACCCTCCGCCCGGAAGCGCTTCACGAACTGCTGGTTGCCGCGGTTCTCCTGATGGAGGACCTTCACGGCGACGGGCCGGTTCAGGCTCGTGTGGGTGGCGCGGTACACGACCGCCGTGAGGCCTCTCCCGATCGAGCGCTCGACCGCGTATTTCCCGGCGCCGATCGTCTTGCCGGACAGATCGATCGACTTCTCGGCTTCCACCTTCGGGGCGCTCCGCTGGGCCGGCGCTCCCGCAGCGGGTCGGGGCGCGGCGCGTGGCTCGCGGTCGGGTGCTCCCCCCCGTGACGCGGCCATGATGAGCGTCTGCTCCGGCCCACCGCTGGCGCCGGAGCCACGCGCGTCCGGCGACGCGCCGAGGAGGCCGCTGGTGCGCGTGACCGTGGGCTCGAGCAGCTCGTCGCCGCTCTGCGGGGGTGGCACCGCCTCGCGATCCCGGAGCGCCGGCCTCTGGAAGAGCGTCGGCGCGTCGTCGCTGCCGTAGATGGAGTCGGGCGCCGCTTCGATGAGCTCATCGAGATCGACCACGTCGTCGAGCTCGACGTCCACTTCGACCTCGTGGGCCTGGTCGGGCTCGCCGAGGTAGTCGAGCAGGTCGGGGCTGGGCACGGACGGGTCGCGGGGCCTTGCGGCAGCCTCCGGCGCGCCGGCGCGGGCCGCGGGCCACTTGGCGCTGGCGGGCGCGGGCGCGGGCGCGGGTGCCACCAGCGCCGGCGAGCTCACGGCCTGCCCGCTGGCCTGGGCGCGAGGCTGGAGCGGGCGCGCGGCGAGCGGTGCGGCGGCGGCGCGCGGAGGGGCGCCGGCGGGGCGCGCGTGGGGCACGTGGGGCACGTGGGGCACGTCGAACGCCGGGGCCGCGACCACGTGAGGGCGCGGTGCCGTCATCGCCGCAGGCGCCGGCTGCGCGACCGGCGCCGGCGCGGGCGCCACGGCGCTCGGGTTGTCGAGGCGCTCCACCAGCGCGAACAGGTCGGGCATCTGGACCGGGTCGAGGGGCCGCAGATCGAGGGGGACGCCGTCGGGCCTGCCGAGCCCCACGGGCTCTGCCAGCACACACACCACCTGCCCCTGCCCGTGCGGCACCTCCAGCACGTGGGGGCCTCCCTGGCGCGGCGGCGCGACGAGGGGCACCACGCGCTGTTCGTGCCGGATCGCGGTCTCCAGGAGGCGCGCGGCCGCGCGGTCGTCCGAGAGCCATGCACGGAGGCGCGGGAGGTGCATCGTGTCGAAAGTGTATTCGACGTTTGGCCCGGTGTCGCAATGGATGATTCGGGCGCCGCGCAGGCCGCGGAGATGGCCGCGCAGGTCTCAGGTCACGCGCCGGAAGCTCGCTCTCGCAGCGGTCGCGGCGCGCGCGACGTCCGGGTGGTCGACGTCGCGGGCGATCTCCTCCGCCTGGCCGGTGAGCCCGAGGATGGCAGCGGACAGGCCCGTCTCGAGCGCGACCAGATCATACCCGCCCTCGAGCGTGACCACGGTGCGCCCCTCCGCGCTCACGTCCGCGACACGCCGGAGCGCGCGGGTGAGCCACCCGAA
This sequence comes from Myxococcales bacterium, assembly GCA_016720545.1. NCBI lineage: Bacteria > Pseudomonadati > Myxococcota > Myxococcia > Myxococcales > Myxococcales bacterium. The sequence goes on along the minus strand of JADKKK010000034.1, from coordinate 351,605 downwards.
GGCGGCGCTGTCGAGGCGCATTTCGGACAGGGGATCGCGGAGAGCCGCGTCGAACCCGGCGCTCACGAGCACGAGCTCCGGCGCGAACTCCTCGAGCGCCGGTAGCACGACCCGCTCGAAGGCCCCGCGGTAGACGTCGTCGCCGCCGCCAGCCGTGAGCGGGACGTTCAGCGTGGCGCCGAGCCCCTCCCCCCCGCCGCGTTCCGTGGAGTGTCCCGTGCCCGGGTACAGCGGCGACTGGTGCGTCGAGACGTAGAGCACCGAGGGATCGTCGTAGAACATCTCCTGGGTGCCGTTGCCGTGGTGCACGTCGAAGTCGACGATCGCCACTCGCCCGACGCCGCGGGCGCGCGCGTGCGCCGCGGCCACCGCGACGCTGTTGAACACGCAGAAGCCCATCGCCTTTCCCGGGCGCGCGTGGTGCCCGGGGGGGCGCGCGATCGAGAGCCCCTGCCGCACCGGCCCCGTGAGGACCCGCTCCACGACGTCGACGAGCCCGCCCGCCGCGAGCCGGGCCACGCTCACGCTGTCACGCGCCAGGTAGGTGTCCGCGTCCAAGTGGGTCCTTGCTCCCCGCGCCCGCTCGAGCTGCTCGAGGAACGCGGCGTCGTGCACCCGGCCGAGCTCCTCGTTGGTCGCTTCGCGCGCCGGCACGTGCTCGAACGCGACCGCCGCCCCCTGCACCGCGGCGCGCGCCGCGACGAGCCGCTCGGGGCGCTCGGGGTGGTGACCGGGAGGCGCGTGCAGGTCGAAGCGCGGATCGTCGAGAAGCAGGGCGCGGGGGAGGGGAGGCGTGGCGCGGGGAGGCATGGCGCGGGGAGGCATGGCGCGGGGAGGCATGGCGCGTTATGGCGCGTTGGGGCGGAGCGAGGCGAGGCGGCGCGCGGCAAACGCGCCGAGCCCCGGCCATGTATCGCATGTTGCCGCGGTCAAGTCGCGGGTGTTAGGGTCGCAGCGAAGTTCTCCCAGACGCTCCACCCGGGCCAAGGGGGCCCTGGTCGTCGTCTATTCTGCCCCCGCGTTCTTCCGCACCCTTCGAGGCGTATGCGTCTAAAGATCTTCGCCGTCAATGCCGCGATCGTTCTCATCGTTGGCCTTCTGTCGTTCGTGATCGTTCGTCAGTCGGTGCTGTCGGCGGCGACGAGCCCCGGGCAGATCAAGCAGCGCTCCGTGCGAGACTCCCAAGCGGTCTCGGCGCGGCTTCAGCTCGACGGCCTCCGCATCGAGCGCTGGCTCGCGGAGCGCGCCACCGAGCCCGCAGCCGCCGACGTGTTCACCAAGTCGACCGCCAGCGCCAAAGGCGACGCGGCGACCGCGTTCTGCGACAGCGTGGCGAGCGCCGCCAAATCCGCCTTCTCCACGGCGCCCTCGCTGGTCGCGTTCGTCGGCGCCGACGGCAAAATCCTGGGGCGAAACGGCTCCCCGCTCGAGCGCGGCGAGGACGTGGGCGCGGTCTACCCGCTCGTCAAGGCTTCGCTCACGAAGGGGACGGCGGGGTCCGACGTGTGGGTCGCGCGAAAGACCGACAAGTACGTGGTGAGCTACGTGCCAGTGCGCGACGCGAACGGCAAGGCGACCGCGCTGCTCGTCCTCGGAATGAGCCTGAACGACGCGCTCGGCAAGGTCGCCGACCTCACCGGTGGCGGCGTGGCGGTCTACGTTTCCGACGGCAAGGCGTCGGTCCCCGCCGCCAGCAGCGGCGACGCCGTGACGGCCCTCCAGCAGGAGGCGGCCGACGAGGTCCAGACCGCGATCGCTTCCGGCAACTCCACGAGCGGTCAGGGGCAAGGCGCCGTCTTCGCGGCGAGCCCTCTCGAGGGCTTCGGCGACGGCAAGCACGTCGCGGCGCTCACGGTGGGGCAGACCACCCTCATCGACTCGCCGGCTGCGCTCGCGCTCCCCGTCCTCGGCGCCACGGCGCTCGGGCTCGTCCTCGTGTTCGTCGCCGCGGGCTTCCTCGGCGCTTACATCATCAATCCTATCAATACCTTGGAAGAGGGCCTGCTCGCGATCGTCAACGGCCAGGGCGACAAGCGCTTCAACCTCGAGCACGAGGAGCTCGGTGGGCTCGCCTTCCGAATCGACCAGCTGCTCAACACGCTCATGGGCGTCGAGGAGGACACCTCGGACGAGCAGGGGCGCCTCTCGCGGCCCCCGTCGGCCGTGGGCTACGAGGCCCCTTCGGAGGGGTCCGACTCCGCTGCGAGCCTCGCCGGGGAGCCCGCCGAGGCCTACTACTTGCGCCTCTTCGCCGAGTACATCGCCGCGAAGAAGGAGCTCTCCGAGGCGACCGATCACATCACCGAGCCCACCTTCCGCGCCCGAATCCAGGCCATGGAGGGGGAGGCGGCGCAGAAGCACGGGCGCCCGGTGCGCTACCAGGTCAAGCGAGCCGACAAGGAAGTGCAGCTCCTCGCGGTGCCGCTCTCCTGACCTCTGGGGGGGATCTCCCGCGCTGGCCGAGCCCCTTGACAATTCGCCGGGTGGACGAACTGTAGCTTCCGAACGCGGCGCCCTCCAGCGGGTGGCCGCGTCGCGCTTTCCGCGTCGGGTTTCTCCGGTTCTTGGCCCGCGTCACGGCGCTCCTTCTCGGCTTTTTGCGCTTGCCCGTTCCCCGCTTCTCCGGGTACGCCGAGGCTTCCTGCTTACCTCTGCCGCCGCCTGGCGCTCGCCAGGGCCGCCTCGAAAGACACCACACGCACCATGGGCTTTTTCGACCTCTTCAAGAAAGACAAGGCGTCCACCAAGTCGAACCCGGCCGCCAAGTGGGCCGAGGCCGCGGGGAGCAAGCGCGCACAAAACTACGATCGGCAGGAGGCCCTCAACGAGCTCGCGGCGCTCGGCACGGCGGAGGCCGCGGAGGCCCTGCTCAAGCGCTTCACGTTCGTCATCGACCCGTCGATCACCGACCAGGAAGAGAAAGAGGTCGCCGCGAAGGGCGTCCTCGCGGCGGGCGGGGAAGCCATCACGCCGATCCGCGCGTTCGCCGCGAAGGCCGAGAGCGTCTCCTGGCCCATGCGCCTCTTGCGTGAGCTCGTCACCGAGGACACCTACGTCGACGAGCTGCTCCTCTGGCTCTCGAAGTGGGACACGGAGTACTCGAAGTTCATCGACCCGAAGCTCCAGATCCTGGAGGAGCTGCAGGAACACCAGCACCCCGGCATCGTGCCCGCGGTGACCCCTTTCATCGCGGACTCCAACGAGACGGCGCGCCTCAACGCGGTCATGGCCGTCCTCGCGCAGGGCGATCGCGAGGTCGCGGCGCCGCTGCTCGCGCAGCTCCAAGAAGAAGAGAGCGTGCGCGTGAAGAACAAGATCTGCGACGCGCTCGCGCAGCTCGGGGCGCTCGTGCCCGAGGGAGAGCGAGACGCGGTGCGCAAGGCGCTCCCGGACCGCTACGTGATCGACTACGACGGCGCCCTGAAGAAGGGCTGAGCCGCTCGCACGGCCCTCGACTGCCTCGTCGCCCTCGCGCGCCCACGTCCCATCACGTCCGGCCGCCTGCGGCGTCGGGGCGCCGTCGACCGGTTCGCGCCCTTCGCTTCGGGTTCAGCCGCGCTTCAGCCCGAGCTTCTTCATGACGGCCTGGAGGTCCTCCCAGGCCTGGCGCTTGGCCTCGCCCTGCTGCGGCGACGGTCGAAGGAGGTAGCTCGGGTGGTAGGTTGGCATCGTCGGGATGCGGCCCTTGTAGAGCTTCCACTCGCCGCGCAGCCTCGTGATGCCCATCTTGGTGTGGAAGAGCGCGCCAACGGCCGTGTTCCCCATCGCCACCAGCACCTTCGGGCTCACGTTCGCGAGCTGCTCGTCCAGGTAGGGAGTGCAGGCCTCGAGCTCTTCGGCCTCGGGGCGGCGATTGCCCGGCGGCCGGCACTTTACGATGTTGCAGACGTAGACGTCGCGCTCAGGGTCGAGCCCCATCGCTGCGATCATCTTGTCGAGCAGCTGCCCGGCCCGACCCACGAACGGCACACCCTGGGCGTCCTCGTCGGCGCCGGGGGCCTCGCCGATGAACACGATGGACGCCTCCGGGTTGCCTCGCGAGAACACGGTGTTCGTGCGCGTGGCGGCCAGCCCACAGCGGGTACAGGCGGCCACCTCGGCCTGCAGCACCGCCAGCGCCCGAGGAGGCGTCGCGATCGTCCCGATCGACACGCTGGGCGGGGCGTCGCCCCGCGAGGGCGGTGGGGCCGCCGGTGGGGCGATCGGCTCGGGCGCGGGCGCGGCGGGCGCGGCGGGCGCGGCGGGCGCGGCGTGGGTGGCTGCGACGAAGGCCCGTTGGGGTTGTTGCGCTTGCGCGTGGATCTCGGGCGCCTGTCGGTGAGGCCGTGGCTGCGCCGGGTGAGCCGGAAGGGCGCCTTCGGCGTCAGGTCCTCGCGCGCTCCTGGCGAGGCGCTCGCCGCGGGGCACGCCGGACGCGCCACTGTCGCGCTGCGTCTCGAGGTAGGCGCGCAGGCTCGCCGCGAGCCGCCCGAGCTCGACACGCGGATCTTCGTCTGGCACCTCGACGCTCATCGCCCCTCCCACGCGTGGCTCGCGTGGCTCACGCGGGTTCGATCGCGGACGGCTCGCGCAGGCGCGCTCACCGCGCGAACGTCACGTTGACGCTGAAAGTGCCCCCGACGGGGCTGCCGTCGCGATCGAGCGCGGTCTGGTAGCGCCGCTGGGTCGCGCACGCGCGGGCCGCCCGCCCGAAGCCATGGCCCGGGTCGGAGGCGACGCGCACGTTGCTCGCGCGGCCGTCCGGGGCGACCGTGATTTGCACCAGCACCGCGGCCTGGTCGATGTTGTCGACGTCCGCCTCAGGGGGGAAAGGGCAATCGTTCCAGCTCTTCGAGCCACCCAGTCCGGCGGCGCGCGAGCGGTCGACGGCCGGTGGCGCCGCGGGGCCCGTGCCCGTGCCACCCACGACCCCGGTCGGCGAGGCGACCGGAGCGCGCACGGCGGCCGTGGCCGTGCCGGCGGCCATCGTGGTTCCGCCGGCGTAGGTGGCGCCGGAGCCGGTTACGAAGCTGTTCGTGAGGTCGACGGGCTCGTCGGGCTTGGGCGCTTGAGTGAGCACGGCGCCCGCCTGGGCCGCGGCCGCGACGGGCTGCTCCTTCGGCGGAGCCTTGGGCTGCTCCTTGGGCTCTTCCTTCGGCTCCTTCTTGACCTCCTCCTTGGGCTCTTCCTTCGGCGCGGCCTTCGGCTCTGGCGAAATCTCGATCTCCATGGGAGGGGCCGCTTCGATGTGGGCCGGGAAGATCCGCGCGAAGAGCAGCCCGACGATCGCCATCACCATCGCGACGAGGCGAACCACGAAGGGGAGCAGGAGGTGCAGCGCTACGGCGGCCGCCGCGGCGCCAAAGAACGCCCCGCTGCGGACCTCGAGCCCGAGCACGCCTTCGAGCCCGGACGCGCGCGGGTCACCGTGGATCGAGCCTGGGGCGGGGCGAAAGGTGGTGTTCATGGGCGAGGTGTCCGAGGAAGCGAGGCGAGAGCGAACAGAGCGGCGGAGGCGAAGGCGTCGAGGGTTGGATGCTGCCACGAGCCTTGAGGGGCCGGCCCTCGAAGAGAAAGGTGTCTGTCGGGGGGCTAGGGCTTGGGCGGCGCCGGCGCGGGGGCGGAGGAGGGCACCGGCGTCACGCCGAAGGCGATCTTGGTCACTTGACCCTGCTTGAGCAAGTCGAGGACGTGGATCACGCGCCCGTGCGACACGGCCGAGTCGGCCTTGATGACCGCGCGGAGGTCGGACGACTTGGCCGCGGCCTCCCGCGCGAGCGGCAGGATGGCGTCGTCGTTCGCGACCGGCTTCGAGTCGACTTGCGTCGTCCCGTCGGCCGCGAGGACGACGCTGAACACCACTTGGATGTCGGAGCGTCCGCTCGCCGCCTTGGGGAGGTCGAGGGGCACGTTCGACTGGGAGACGATGAGCTTCGCCGTCACCATGAAAATGATGAGTAGAACCAACATGATATCGACGAGCGGCGTGACGTTGATGCCGTTGATCGCGTCGTCGGAGTCTTGCGCGCCGCCGGCCATCAGTCGGACCCCTCGGCCTCAGCGTCGTCGCTCGCGGGCTCCGCGGCGGACTTCGACGCGGCCTTCGCGCCGTTCTTGGACGCGGGCGCGTCGTCCTTGGCGCGCGCCTTGGCGGTCGTGGCCGCCGCCGCCGAGAGCGCCGCGGGATCCGCCTTGAGGTGGGCGAGCAGCAGGCTGCTCAGCGCGTCGGTGTTGGCGAGCGTCGCCTTGACGATGCGCTGGAAGGCGTTGAAAGCCGCGACCGCCGGGATGGCGACCAGCAGGCCGACCGCCGTAGCCACGAGCGCCTCCGCGATGTTGGTCATGACGGCCTCGGGGGCGACGCCGACGCTCGCGGCGGCCGCGCCCGGGGCGGCGGCCTTGACCTTGCCGAGCTCGTCGAACGCGCCGACGATGCCGATGACGGTGCCGAGCAGCCCGATGAAGGGGGCGTTGTTCCCGAGCGTGCCGAGGAACGCGAGCCGCTTCTCCAGCTTGATGCGCTGCAGCGCGCTGGCGCCGAGCATGGCCTCCTCCGCGCTGTCCGCGCCGAGCTCCGCCTCGACGATGCCGGCGACCACGACCGCGGCCTCGGCGCTCGGTGACGCCTCGAGGCGACGGCGAGCGCCCTCGAAGTCGCCCGCGCGGAGCAGGCGCGCCAGGTCCTTCATGAGCGCGGGGATGTCGTCGCGAAGCGACCAGTAGAGGAACGCGCGCTCCAGCATGATCGCCAGCGACACCACGCTGAGGATCAGCATGAGGATCAGGAGCCACCCGGCTCCCAGTCCGACCATCGCACTCTTCATTCGCTCGATGAGCTGGTTCACGGCTGCGGCTTCCTGGGGTTCCGGCGCCCCGCGGGGGCGGCGCCGAGGGAGAAGGTTGTCTTGCTGAACATGAATATCACTTGTTGGAGTCCAACGCTCTAGGCGTCGACCAGGATGTCGTCGGAACGGCGCGGTCGCCCCTCGCGAGACTCACGAGACTCGCGCGTCGGCTCCTCCGCGTCGACCACGCGCGCGAGCACCGTGGTCGCGTAGGCCCCCTTCGGGAGCGCGAACTCGACCACCAGGTTGACGCGGGCGTGCGGGGCGTCCGGCGCGCCCGACGCGGCCTCCTCGCGGGTGACCTTGAGCTGGCTCACGCGGAGCACCAGCGGGCGGCGGGTGCCCTCGCCGAGCGCGCGGGTGCGGCCGAGGTCGAAGGAGGGCCCGAGCACCTCGGCGGCGACGCGCGTCTCGAGGGCGAGGACCTCGTGCTCTGTCGCGCGCATTTTCACGCCGACCATCGGGCCGGTGGGGCACAGCTCGCCCCGCGCCGCGCGCGCTTGGTCTACCTCGGGCTCGGTGCACACGAAGAGGCCGCCGGTCTCGAGCTTGAGCACGTCGCCGAGGAGCGGCGTGGTCCACGTGCCGTCGGCCTCGCGCGCCGCGAGCACCCGATTGAACACCTCGGACTGCAGCGCCGAAAACAGGAACTTGCGGGCGCGCGGCTCACGCGGACCGCGCTCCTGCCCGCTCAGGAAGGCCAGCGCCCTCGCGACGTTGTCGGCGTCGCGACCGAAGCGCTGCTGCCCGAACGCGTTCGGGACGCCCGAAGCCTCGAGGCCGAGCAGCGCCGCCTCGACCTCGGCCACGCGAGCGGGATCGAGGTCGCGGAGCCGGATGCGAAAGCGGTTCTCCACGAGGTGCCCCGTGCGGAGCTTGTTGCCGTGCCGCTGCAGGTCGAGCACGCGCAGATCAGGGCGCGCGGCCGCCGCGTAGGCGCGGAGGCGCTCCTCCACCTGGGTGCCCGGAAGCGCCAAGAACGACAGCCACTGGGTGGTGATCGCGACCTTGTCCTTCAGCCCAGCGACGCCGACGTCGCGGGGGTGGACGCCCGCGACCTCCGCGAGCGCGCTCACCGCGTCGTGGGTCGTGAGATTCCGCTTCTCCACGCGCGCGAACACATGGTCGCCCACGCCCGAGGCGACGTACGCGGGCTCCTCGTCGACGACGAAGTCCTCGGGAACCGTCTTGATGCGCGCCCGCGGTTTGGCCACGCCACCGACGTACCCCACCGGGACCGTCGATGCAACCCAGGTGCGTTTGGTCGTGGTGACCTGGCGCACGTTCATGGCGAGGCCTCGCCACCGGCTCCCCGACGACCGGCGTTCGGGGGTCACCTCCACGTTCCCTTGCGCCCCGGTCCGGACCGTCTTATATCCTCCGCCGCTCTCCTATCCCTCGGCGAGCCCAGGAGTCCCATGAAAGACGGCATTCACCCCGACTACCCCCCGTCCAACGCCAGCTGCGCGTGCGGAAATACCTTCGTGACGCGTTCCACCCGCGGCGACCTCCAGGTCGACGTCTGCGGCGCGTGCCACCCGTTCTACACGGGCACCCAGAAGCTCATCGACACGGCCGGCCGCGTCGACCGCTTCCGTAAGCGCTACGAGAAGAAGACGCCCGCCGCCAAGGCCTGACGTCGGGTCGGGGCCTCCGACTCCCCCTGCAGTCGCCACGCCCGCCCGTCTCGCGACGCGGCGGGCGCGCGCATTTCATGCCCCTCGAGAGGACCCGTGCCGACGCCCGGGTGGCGTCGTGGGCCCTCGCCGTCAGCGCAAGCGGGTCACGTACCAGGCGCCCCGGAACGCGGTCATCTCGGCGATGTCGAGGTGCTTCGTCTTGTCGTCGATCGTGTAGGTGATCCTCGAGCGTTTCACCCGCCAGAGGGGCCGCTTCAGGTCGCGCGGCTTCGCCGGCACGTGCGCGACGGCCCGCCCGAGATCGAATGACACGAAGCGCGCGCGCTCGATGCCCTTCGCGCGCTTGTGGAGCTTGGCCACGTCGCGGAGAAAGCTCGGCTTCACGCTGTGGTCCCAGGCCTTACCTGGGTCGCTGGCGTCGCGCGAGCGCACCCACGCGTCGCGCGGATAGAGCACGTCCGGCGCGAGGGCAGGGTCGCCCGCCGCGACGGCCTCGAGCAGGTGGCGCATGCGGAGCTCGAGCTCCTCGTCCGACGCCGGGAACGCGTCGTCGTCGACGCCCGCGTCCCACTCGCGGCGCTTCGGCGCGGCGGCCGCCTCGGCGTCTCCCGCGTCAAGCGGCTGCGCGCCGGCCTCGGCGTCGGCAGTGATCGCGGCGTCGTAGCCGACGATCGGCACCGGCGTGCACGCGCCACCCGCGGCGCTCGTCGCGAGGATCACCTGGCCGATGGCGAACGCCCAGCGCACCCCCGAATGGGCCACGCTCCGCCCCCCACGACCGCCGCGCGCCTGCATTCCGGGCTAGACCACCGACGGGGTTGAGGGCGCGCGCATCTCGCTGGGTTAGCAAGCATCGCCCGAAGCGACAACGACTCTCGTGGAGGGGGCCCCCCGGGGCGGCTACGCGAGGTAGGGGAGGGTGACCAGGTCGAGGTGGAGGATCTCGTCGAACGCGCGGATCTCGCTGAGGCACGTCTCGCTCGGCCGAGAGAGCAGCCGCAGCTTGGTCGACGACGCCTCCGCGTGCTCGAAGACGGTGTTCGTGACCTCTTCGATGTTGATCCCGTGCCGCTTGATCACGGAGAGGACGTTCGCGAGCGTGCCGACCTTGTCGAGCATGCGGATGACGAGCTGGAAGCGCGCGACCCTCACGTGCGAGACGTTCAGGCAGTTCGGGACGTTGCCGTCGACCAGGAACGAACGGATGACGCGCACGGTCTCGGTCGCGATCGCGAGCTGGGCCTGGTCGGTCGAGGCGGCGATGTGCGGCGTGCCGTAGACGAACCCCCCGGTGGCCGACGGCGCCGCCTCGAAGAGGTCGGTCGCGAACTCGCGCTTGCCCTTGGGCTCGTCCGGGTACACGTCCACCGCCGCGCGCAGGCCGCGCCCTTTGACCGCCTCGCGGAGAGCGGCGTAGTCGACCAGGTCGGCGCGCGCGACGTTGATGAGCATCGCGCGGCGCGGGAGCAGGTCGAGGACGCGCTTGTTCACGAGCTGCCGCGTGCGGTCATTCACCGGCAGGTGCAGCGTGAGGATGTCGCTCTTGCTGGCGAGCTCCTCGATGGTCTTCACGTGCCCCACGCCCGCTTCAGCGGCGGCCTGCGGCGAGAGCCCGCGGCTCCACGCGAGGGGGCGCAGCCCGAACGCCAGGGCCATGCGCGCGACCTCGCGGCCGACCGCGCCGAACCCCGCGATACCAATGGTTTTTCCGGCGATGCCTTCGGCCTTGCCGTATTCGCTGCGCTCCCACCTCTGGTTGCGGAGGGAGAGGACGGCGTCGGGGATGCGGCGGTCGAGGGCGATGATCTGGCCGAGGACCAGCTCGGCCACCGCGCCGGCGTTCTTGCCGGGGCAGTTCGCGACGTAGACGCCCCCCTTGCTGGCCGCGCGGATGTCGATGTTGTGGGCCTCCGTGCCAGCCCGCACGATGAGGTTCAGCTGGCGCGCGCCCTCGATGGCCTTCGCGGTCACCTCTTTGGAGCGGACGACCAAGATGCCCACGTCCCGGATGGTGGTCTCGAGGGTCTCTTTGGTGAGCTCGGGCTCGTAGACGACCTCGATGGGGAGCGTACGGAGCTCTTCGACGGCGCGGGGGTGGAGCTTGTCGGCGATGAGTAGGCGCATCGCCCGCGAGCATACTCAAATCGCCGCCACCGGCCACCGCGAAAGGTGCCGGCGCGGCGTGAGATCACCGAGAAATTTACGGCGCGGAGGGTCGCTTCAGAACGGGATGTCGTCGTCAGCGCCGAAGTCGTTGTAGTCGTCCTGCGGGGCCGGGGCCTGCGCGGGCGCGGGTCGCCCGCCGCCACCGCCACCGCCACCGCCACCGCCACCGCCACCGCCGCCACCGTAGCCGCCGCCGCCGCCGCCGCCGCCGCGGCGCGCCTCCGGGGGCGGACCGGCGAAGTCGTCATGGCCACGCGCCTCGCCGCCGCCGCGACGGCCGGTGAGCAGGATGTTGTTGGCGACGATCTCGGTGCGGTAGCGCTTGTCGCCGTCTTTCTCGTAGCTCGAGGTGCGGAGCGAGCCCTCGACGAAGATGTTGGAGCCCTTGGCGAGGATCTTCGCGAGGGCCTCGCCGCGCTTGCCCCACACCGTGATGGAGTGCCACTCGGTGCGCTCCTGGCGCGTGTTGCTCTTGTCGAGGTAGGTCTCGGTGGTCGCGAGCCGGAGCTTCAGGATGGCCTGGCCCCCCGCCGTCATGCGCAGCTCGGGGTCGGCCCCGAGGTTCCCCAGCAGCATCACCTTGTTCAAGCCCTCGGCCATCGCGCGCTCCTTGTTCGTGTGCGCCGTCGCGTCGTCGCGGCGTCGCGCCATCGCGTTTGTCGGGCTCGTATTCACTCCACCCGCGGGTCGCCGTCAAGCGGCGGCGCCCGCCCCGCCGAGAACCGCGGGGTTTCCGCGTCGTCGGCTACTTGCCGCCGGGGGAGTCCAGCGAGTGCTTGGTCTTGATGGTCTGCGTGATGGTCTGGGCGGGCCCCTTCGCCGACTTGGGCACGTCGATCTTCGCGATGGTCTCGCTCTCGCCCGACACCTTCAGCGTGGGGCGGTCGAGCTTCACCTTGAAGGTGTAGGTGCCCTTGCCATCGATGCTGACCTGCGCCCCGGCCATCCGCGGATCGCGGAGCGGCGACTTCGGGGCGGAGCGGGCGATCTCCGCCGTGATCACGCCGCCGTCGGCCGACCACTCCTTGAGGAGAAAGACGGTCCGCGTGGTGACCCGGGTGCCCTGCGCGACGCTCACGTTCGCCATCTCCCACTTGGCGCCGACGCCGATCGGCTCCTCGGGGAAGGGCACGGCCGCGAACTCGAGGGTCTGCTGGACCATCTGGAGGACCTCGGCGGTGCCCGGCTTGGCCATCTTCTCGTCGCCCGCGAACGCGAGCTCGCCCACGACGCCCCGCGGCGAGATCTCGACCTTCGCGGCCAGGCCGACGAGTGGCCCGAGCTGCTTCTGCGCCTCGGCGGCGGAGCGCGGATCGAGCCCCTGGCCCTCGGCGAGCGCCGCCTTCTCGAGGCGAACGTCGAACGGGAAGGTGCCCTTGCTCGCGCCCTTGGTGGAGAGCTTCATCGTCAAGTCGAGCGCCGGCTCGGCCTGCTCCTCCGGCGGCCGGCCGGGGGCGGCCACCGTGATGGCGACCCGCACCTGGCCGACGCGCACCTCGGGCTTGCCGGCGGCGAACGTGTACCGGCGGGGCGCACGCGGCTCTGCGCCGGGCTCGACGAGCTTCGCCACCCGCGCGTCGCCCGCCTGCGCGGAGGCGTTGCCGCCGCCACCGGCGCTGGCCGTCGCCGACCCGCCGTCGGGCAGGTTCACGCTGGCGTCGCCCGCGACGCCCTTCACCTGGGTCTCGTCGGTGAAGAAGTCGTTCATGACGAAGTCGGTGGGCACCGGCTGCGGCTTCTTGGGCTCCGCCTTCACGGGCGGCGGGGGGGCGTCTTTGCAAGCGAAGAGCGCCACCGAGACGGCGGCGACGAGGAGCATGGCCTTGCGCATGCGCACCACCTTAGCAGGCCGAGGGCGAAGCGAGCGCGCTCGCGAGCGGTCGGGAACCACCGACCGCGGACCGCGCGGGATTCGGCTTTCGACCGCCGGGCGCGTCTGCTAGGTAGCTTCCCGAATCGGATGAGCACCGCACCGTCGCCGCGCATTTCCATCGTCATTCCGGTCTACAACGAGGCGGGCATCCTCCGCGCGGCGGTGGAGGACCTGTGTGGCCGCCTCGAGCCGTTCGGATGGTCGTACGAGCTCATTCTCGCCGAGAACGGCTCTACGGATCGCACCGTGGCCATCGGCCGGGAGCTCGCCGCCGAGCGCCCCGAGCACGTGAAGATCATCTCCATGGGCGAGCCCAACTACGGGCGCGCCCTGAAGGAGGGCATCCTGCTCGCGCGGGGCGAGATCGTCGTCTGCGAGGAGATCGACCTCTGCGACACCGAGTTTCACCGGCGCGCCGTCGAGATCCTCGAGACGGGTGAGGCCGATCTCGTCATCGGCTCGAAGCTCCTCATGGGCGCGGAGGACGAGCGGCCGCTCGTTCGCCACGCGGCGAGCGTCGCGTACTCGGGCATGCTCCGGGTCTTGCTCGGATTTCGCGGCACCGACACGCACGGCCTCAAGGCGTTCCGGCGCTCCGCCCTCCTCGACGTCGTCACGGCCTGCCTCGTCGAGAAGGACGTGTTCGCGAGCGAGTTCGTCATCCGCGCCGACCGCGGCGGGGTGCGCACCCGCGAAATCCCCGTTCGCATCAAGGAGAAGCGGCCCCCGTCGATCAACCTCTGGAAGCGTGTCCCCAGCGTCTTGAAGAGCGTCCTCAAGCTCACGTACGCCATCCGCGTACGCGGCTGACGCGCGGCCTCGTCCGAGGGAGTCCCGTTGGAAGACCAAGCCGCCAGCAAAGCCGTCACCGGGGCCGCCCTGTCGCTGCTCGTGTGGAGCGCGGGCACGGCCGTGGCGCTCGCGGCGTGGTTCTCGGTGGCCGGCATGACCTGGAAGAGCCTCGTGGCGGGCACCTGCTCGCTCTTCGGGGTGGTCGCGAGCTTCATGCTCTGGCGCAGCCCGTCCCGCGGCAGCGTGGTCGTGGGCATCCTCGTGATGTTGGGGTCGCTGGCGCGCATCGGCGGCCCGGCCGACTGGACCTGGGTGAGCTTCGCGCTCGTCGCGCTCACTTTCGTCCTCCTCATGCCGCTGGTGCACGCCGCCATGACGCTGCGCGGCTGAGCGAGGCCCGGGCTGTTAGCGCCCGTCGATCTTCGAGCGCAAGAGTTGGTAGCCCGTGCGGAGCGCCAGGTCCTTGGACGTGGTCGGATCGGTGGGGACGTCCGACACGAGGAGAGTCTCGGCGCCGGGGCCGCCGTCCACCAACGTCCCCGCGTCACGCGGGGAGGGCGGGGCGCCCCCGAGCGGGCCCTCCGGCGGCAGGTGATTGTCCAGGTCGCGCTCGCGGAGGGCGGGGGCGCCCGCGTCCCCCGCGATGCGCGTCGTCGACTCCAGCAGCACGTCGGGGTGGATGCCGTCGGCCTGGATGGCGTGCCCGCCCGGCGTGAAGTAGCGAGCGGTGGTCAGCTTCAGCCCCGCTCCTCCGGGAAGCGACAGGATGGTCTGCACGCTGCCCTTCCCGAAGGTGGCCGCGCCTACGACCATGGCGCGCTTGTGATCCTGGAGCGCGCCGGTGAGCAGCTCTGAAGCGCTCGCGCTCCACTCGTTCACGAGGACGACCACGGGGATCGACACGAACGCACCGCCCGACGTGGCGTGGGCTTCCTCGAGCGTCTCGCCTCGGCGTCGCATCGAGTAAATGAGGCCGGTCTCCAGGAACTCGTCGGCGATCTCGGCGGCCTCGTCCACGAGCCCGCCCGGGTTGTTGCGGAGGTCGAGCAGCACACCCGCCACGGGGCCGCCCTTGCGGAGCTCAGCCGCCGCGCGCAGCAGCTCGTCGTGCGCGTGGTCCTGGAACTGCTTGAGCCGCAGATAGCCGACGTTCCCGTCGAGGCGCTTGTGGGTGATCGCGGGCACGTGGATGTCCTCGCGCACCAGCTCGAAGGTGAGGAACCCGCGCGTCCCTTCGCGTCGCACGGTGAGGCGCACCTTGGTCCCCGCCGCGCCTCGGAGCTTCTTGATGACCTTCTCGAGCCCCGCCTCGCGCACGCCCGCCCCGTCGACCGCCACGATGACGTCGCCCGCGCGTATCCCCGCGCGAAACGCGGGGGCCCCCTCGATGGGCGCGATCACCTTGATTTCGTCGCCGCGCGCGTCCACTTCGACGCCGATCCCGCCGAAGTTGCCCTCGGTGTCGCGCTGGAAGTCCTTGTACTCGGGGGCCGAGAGGTAGTGCGAGTGCGGGTCGAGCGACCCCACCATGCCGGTGATCGCGCCGCGCAGCGCCTTGTCGCGGTCGACCGGATCGACGTAGCTCCGCTCCATCACCACGAGGACGCGCGCGAGCTCGCCCGTTACGGCGTAGGGGCTGGCCTCGGTCGGGGTCGCCTCCGCGCGGCGGCCCTCGGCCACCATTCCGGCGGCGAACGCGAGGACGATCGGGGCCGCGATCTTGGCGATCCGCGCGGCGGTCCCGCCCGCTCGCCGCGCGGGCGTAGGGGACACCGAACCCGTCGACGGCGACGACGGCCGCGGGAGCGAGGTCAGTAACGGCGAGGGCGGTTGACTCGGCGATCGACGCGCGTCCATGGCTCCAGGGTAGGGCCAGCGCGCGCCGGCCGGCAGCGATTCCACGTGTATGCTTTTTCAGACGATTGTCGTAGCGACACGGACATTCCCGCTGATAGGCTCGTCGTGTCGCAGGGATAGCCCACACTCGTGTGCCACCTGGCGAGACGTGCACCGCAGCGGAAATCACAGGAGGCTCCCTTGGCGTCTGGAGACAAGGACTCGATCTCGAACCTTCGTACCGAGAGCTCGAAGACCGACAAGCGTAAGCAGAGCCTCTACTTCCCCGAGTCGATGCTGACCGAAATCAAGGAAGAGGCGGCCCGCCTCGACCGGTCGCTCTCGTGGGTGGTGCAGCGCGCGTGGAAGATCTCTCGCTTGGAGATCAAGAAGCTGCCCAGCGTGAACGAGGTCGACGACGACGACGACGAGGGCTGAGTCGAACCGGCCGTCGCGCGCGCGAACGGCTCCGACGGAGGACGACGCGTGAACACGCAAGCGAGCCGCCGGCGAGCGGCGTGCCTATGCCAGGTGACCGAAGGGAGCCAGGCATGAACCTGCACGTGAGCCCCGCCGGGGCGAACCAAGGTCGATGGCCCCGAGCCGAGAGCGAGGTGTCGCCGTGAAGGTGCCGCGACCTAGCGAAGCTGTCGAGCTCGAGGGGCCTCGTTCTCCCGATCCGGGCGAGAGGAGGGGCTTCACCGCCGCTCCGGACGGCACGCGGCTCTACTATCGACACTCCGATCGCACGCCCGGGCCGCTCCACGCGGTGCTGTCGGACGGCATCCTTTGTGACGGCTTCATCTGGAAGTACCTCTGGGCCGACCTCGGCGGGATCATGCCGGTCACCCACTGGCACTACCCGGGCCACGGGCGGAGCGCGAAGCCGAGCGATCTTGCGGGGGTCGACATCGCCTCGCTCGCCGACGATCTCCACGAGGTGGCGCGCGCCACGGGCGATGCGCCGCGCGTGCTCTTCGGACACTCGATGGGCGTGCAGGTGTGCCTTGAGGCGTACCACCGCGAGCCCGACAAGGTGCGAGGACTGGTCCTGTTCTGCGGCACGTTCGGCCGGGTCACGGCTTCGTTTCGCGGCGTGCCCATCCTCGACGTCCTCCTGCCCAGGCTCACAGCGATCGCGAACGAGAACCCGCACATCGTGCGCGCGCTCTGGTCGCGCATTCCCCCCGACATGGCCATGAAGATGGCGCGTCGCGCGGGCGACGTGGACGCGGCGAAGATTCGCGACGAGGACATGCTGCCGTACCTCCAGCACATGACCCACGTCGATTTCCCCATGTTCCTCCGCATGTTGAAGGGCGCCGGAGAGCACTCGGCCGAGCCCTACCTGGGCGACATCGACGTGCCCGTGCTCGTCGTGGCGGGCGAGCGCGACACCTTCACCCCGGCCTCGCTGTCGTCGGTGATGGCGGAGCGAATCCCGAAGGCGAAGCTGTTGGTCCTCGACCGCGGTTCGCACGCGGCGCCCATCGAGCAACCGGACGTCGTCTTCACGCACGTGCGCGCGTTCATCGAGGGGCTCTCGCCCTGAGCCCGAAGAGGCCGTCCGGGCTGGCAGCGCTCGCGGCCCTGGTCGCCGTCGCGGGCTGCTCCCGGCCGTCGCCGCCCTCTCCGACGCCCCCCGAGGCCGCTCCGCCGGCCGCGCTCGACGCCCGCGCCGACGCGTGCGACGCGTGCGACGCGTGCGACGCGGGCGACGCGTGCGACGCGTCCCCGCGGGCGTCGCGCTTTGCCGAGGCGCGCGTCCTCGGCGGCGCGTCGATCGGGCACACCTCGGTCGTGGTGAAGCTGCGGTTCGAGGGCGGCCTCGTCGCCGCCTGGAAGCCCGACACCCGCCGAGGCCCCGGGCGCTATCGGGGCGAGGTCGCCGCGCGGCGTCTGGCGACCGCGCTCGGGCTCGAGGCGAACGTGCCCGAGGCGATGCTGCGCGGCTTCGCGCTGGACGAGCTGCGCCCGGGGCTCCCGCCCGAGGCCGTGCGCCTCCTCGAGGCCGAGGCCGTGCCCGCCCGCGACGGGCGCATTCCCGGCGCGCTCATCCCATGGATCCCGGGGCTCCGCTTCCCGCCGCTCGATCGGCAGCCCGCGCTTGGGCGGTGGCGCGGAGAGCTCGCCGGTGCGCCCGGCGCGCACCCCGGCGACGCGACCCCAGAGGGGCGCGCGCGCCTCGCCGAGCTCTCCGCGCTCGTGGTGTTCGACAGCGTGAGCGGCAACTGGGATCGGTGGAGCGGCGGGAACCTCGGCGAGCACCCCTCCACGGGCCGTCTCCTCTTCATTGACAACGACGGAGCCTTCCTCGCGACCCCCCCCGCCGACGCCCTCGCCCGCCAGCGTCGCCTCCTCGCGGGCACGCGGCGCTTCTCGGCGTCGCTCGCGCTCGCGCTCGCCGCCCTCGACGCGGAGCGCCTCGATCTCGTCTTCGGCCGGGATCTTTCCGGCGGGCCGCTGCTAGGAGCCGAGGCCCTCGCGGGGGTGCGAGCGCGACTGGGCGAGGTCAAGCGGGCGGTGGCCACCCAAGCGCTCGACGCCGGCGCTCCGCTCCCGTGAGCGATTATTACCGCGGCAATATGGGGGCGCAGTTCACGAAGCGCAGGGTCGTCTCCAGGCGGAAGTTCGACTCGGACGTGTGGCGCTCGGCGAAGAAGAAGTCGAGCGGGTAGGCGGCGCCCCGGGTGATGCCGAGGCGCGCGGCGTTCGCGTCCAGATCGACGCTCGCGGCGGTGGCTCCGTGCACGCCGCCGAGGTCGATCACGCGCTTGCCTGCGATGAAGACCCACACGTCGTCGTCGCCCCGAAATTGAAACACCTCGCCGCCCTCGTAGAGGAACTCGGTGTGGAGCTCGTACGTAAAGTGGTAGTCGTGCGGTTGGTTGGGCGAAGCGCCGAAGCCCTCGGGATCGCCGTCGAGCGGGAAGAACGCGGTCGAGTCGAAGGTGGTGCGGCCGGTGGCCTCGATCACGAACGGAAGGGTGACGACCTTGGTCTTGTTCACGCCGGGCGTGTCGCGGAACCACTGATCGAAGCTCGCCTTCGTGGTGGTCGACTTCGTCGGGCCCGCGAAGACGGGCTTCCGGTCGGCGCCGAGGTCTTCGGCGACGATGCCGACGTCGAGGCCGCCGTTCGTTCCCGTGACGCTCTCGAAGTCGGGGTGGCCGCCCGGCTCGTCGGCGCCCCGGAAGTCGCGCAGGAGGCCGGCGAGGTTCGGCGCGCAGGCG
This sequence comes from Myxococcales bacterium, assembly GCA_016720545.1. NCBI lineage: Bacteria > Pseudomonadati > Myxococcota > Myxococcia > Myxococcales > Myxococcales bacterium. Next base: position 333,241 of record JADKKK010000034.1, on the reverse strand, counting down.
CCGTCGCCGCCCGCGTCGGGGGCGCGGGCGTCGGGATCGAACGGGAAGAGCGGCCCGTCGGCCGACGCCCGGCCGTCGGGCGCGGTGGCGTCGGTGGAGGCGGCCGCAGCGTCGAACACCGCGGGCGGATCGGCGCTCCCGCAGGCCGCGAAGGGGAGACCGAGCGCCGAGGTGAGCGCCAGCGCGGCGAGGGACGAGCGGGCGGAAGGCACCCTTGGAGTCTACCACCTCGCGGCGGCGTGCGCCCCCGCGCCCGGCGCGTGGGTGCGTCCTACGTGACCCATGTCACGCGAGTGAAGTTTCGCTTGTCCGCCAGTGTCCCTCGCGGCGAACATCGCGGCTCACAGAGGAGAGTCATGCATCTATTCCCCGTGCCTCGTTGGCTGCACCTGCCGCTGATCGCCATCCTTAGCGTGGGCGTCGTGTCCACGACGGCCTGCAAGAAGAAGACTCCGGAGGCCGCCGTCGCGGCGTACGCCGTGGGCGACAAGGTCGACGTGAACTGGAACGGGTCGTGGTGGAAGGGCGAGGTCACCGCGCTGAAGGGAGACAAGTTCCGAGTCCACTACACGGGCTGGAGCGCGAGCTGGGACGAGGACGTGCCGGCCGCGCGCTTGCGCGCCCCGACCGACACCGCGAAGGAGGGGACCGAGGCCAAGGCCGCTGCGACGCCCCCTCCCTCGCCCACGCCCGCGGATCCCGCGCCCGAGCCGGTCGTGTCGGCCGCGCCGGCCACGACCACCGCCCCCGCGAAAGGTGGGCGATGGAAGGCGGGTGACCGGGTCGACATCAACTGGCACGGTGGGTGGAACCAGGGTCGCGTCCTCGCCCAGGTCGGCGCGCTTTACCGCGTGCACTACCTCGGCTGGGGCGCCAACTGGGACGAGAACGTCCCGGAGAGCCGCCTCCGGCCCCCGACGTCGACGGCCAAGCGCGGAACGAACCCGAAGGACTAGTGCCAGGCTAGTGGCGGGCTAGCGCGGCGTCGCGCGAGTCACCGCGAGCAGGAAGGCGAGCAGGGGTGGCTCGGTGAGACCGACGAGCCACTCGCACGGCTCCAGGCCGCCTGCCTGCGGCCAGCTCGCCCGCACGACGAAGATCTCCTCGCCCTCCCAGACGACGCGGAAGCACCCCTGCTCCACGCGTCGCACCACGCGGTCGTCGCTCGGGCCGCCCCACCGGGCCGGCGCGAACGGCGGCGGCGACGCGAGCAGCTCGAGCTCGCAGCGTCCGGCCTCGGCGAAGGCTTCGAGGGCGAGCCCACGGGTGGCGACGTACACGCGGCCCGGGAAGGCCTCGTGCACCCGCGCCTGGACGCGGAGCGGCGTGGCGGCGTCCGTGGGGGAGAGCGCGCGCAGGAACAGATCGGCCGAGAGCGGGTGCATGCGCGCACCTTGCCGCGGGCGCCGGGGAAACGCGATGGAATCCGCTCGGCGCGGGCGACTCGGCGGAGGGCGGCCTGGCTTGTCGGCCTTGCCCCGAGTGCCCGACGGAGGCATCATCCGCGCCGATGCCTACCCCCATCCAAGAGAAACACGCTCGCTTCGTCCTCTCTCCCTGGGTCGCGCAAGGCGGCCTCGCGGCTCCGGTCATCGTCCGTGGCGAGGGCTGCTCGATCTACGACGACGAGGGGAAGGCCTACTACGATCTCGGGTCGGGCCTCATCGCCGTGAACCTGGGCCACGGCCACCCGAAGGTCGTGAAGGCCATCCAGGAGCAGGCCGCGCGGCTCGGGTACGCCGCGCCTTCGCTCTTCAACAAGGAGCGCGCGGAGCTGGCCGAAGAGCTGTCCGCGATCTCGCCGTGGGGCGCCGAGGGCTGCCGGACGTTCTTCACGACCGCCGGCGCCGAGGCGAACGACGACGCGCTCCGCCTCGCGCAGCACCTCACTGGGCGCCGCAAGGTGCTCTCGGCGTACCGCTCCTTCCACGGCTCCACCGGCGCCGCCATCACCCTCACGGGCGAAGATCGGCGCTGGGGCGGCGAGCCGGGAGTGCCCGGAGTCGTGAAGTTTTTCGCGCCGTATCCGTACCGCAGCCCGTTCTACGCGAGCACCCCCGAGGAGGAGTCGGCGCGCGCGATCGAGCACCTCGAGCGCGTCCTCGTGCACGAGGATCCGAAGCGGGTGGCGGCGATCTTCATCGAAGGCGTGGTCGGGTCGAACGGCGTCATCGTCTACCCCGACGGTTACCTCACGGCGCTCCGCGCGCTCACCGAACGACACGGAATCCTGCTCGTGATGGACGAGGTCATGACCGGGTTCGGTCGCACCGGGGCCGCCTTCGCGTCGACGCGCTACGGGATCGTGCCAGACATGATGACGTTCGCGAAGGGCGTCACCTCGGCGTACGTACCGCTCGGCGGCCTGATGATGCGCGAGCGCCTAGCCAAGACCTTCGACACGCGCGCGCTGCCCTCGGGCCACACCTACTCGGGGCACCCCATGGGCGTCGCGGCCGGCCTCGCGACCGTGCGCGCCTACCGCGAGGAGGGCCTCTTCGAGCGCGGCCGCGAGATCGAGGGCTGGCTCCAAGAGGGACTCCGTCCGCTCGTCGACAAGTACGAGATCGTGGGCGAGGTCCGCGGCGTCGGCGCCTTCTTCGCCGTCGAGTTCGTCAAGAACAAGGCCTCGAAGGAGCCGCTCGTGGAGTGGCACGGCGCGGGCGGCCTCGGCGTGATGAAGAACCTCTACGGCGAGCTGCGAAAGCGCGGCGTGTACACCTTCGGGAAGTTCAACTGCACGATGGTGGCGCCCCCGCTCACCACCTCGAAGGCCGAGCTCGACAAGGCGCTGGTCGCCCTCGACGAGTCGATCGGCGCGCTCCAGGCGAGCCTCGGCTGAGCCGCCGGCCGCGGGCGTTACAGCGGCAGGCGCACCGTCCCGCCGCGCGTGCGAACCGCGATGACCTCGTCTCCCTCGGCCTGACCAGGATCGCTCGTGAGGTGCGGCCCAAGCTGCGACTGCGCGTGGCGTGAAAAGCGCGCCTCGAACGGGCCTCCCGGCGCTCCGCGCTTCACCTCGGCGTAGAGCACGTCTCGCGCGCCGAGGCGGACCTGCGCGCCGAGCGGCTCGGTCGTGCCGTCGCTGAGGACGAGCACCGGGAAGCCATCGGCGTCCTCGGTGAGCGCGCGCACGGCGTAGGGCGCGTCCGCGACGACAAAGTAGGTCCAGTCGTACCCGTTGTTGAGGATGAGCCGCCCGTCGAGGGGGTGCCGCGCGATCCACCGGTGCATCGCCTCAGCGAGCCTCGGGTGCTCGATGCGCTCGCCGTCGTGGTGGAACACCCCCTCCGCGTCGAGCGTGATGGTGCTCTCGCGAGAGCGCCCCGGGGGAGGGGGACGCGTGAAAAAGTCGGGAGCCAGCGAGGGCGCGCCCGCGTCGTGGTGCTCGAGGAATTGTGGGAGGGGCATGCGCTTCTCAGGGGTTGGGAGCGCCAGAGGGTCGGCGCGTTCATCGACCTTCTCGCCGTGCTCCTTCGGTCGCGTGGCCTACGCCGCTCGCCTGCGGCTCGCTTGCATGACCACCCGTCCCGCGAGGTCGGAACGCCGCGGGCGCCACGCGCGCATCCCCGCGCGATCGAGGACCGAGCCTACTTGACCCCCGGAGGAACGTTCCCTACAACTTTCAAAAGAATTTGAAGGATATAAATCCTGCGGGCGCGAGCCCAGGAGACAGCCATGATAGCCCAGCCCACGCCGCCCGCTGATGCGAGAGCCTCAGGAGGGCCGATCGCCGAGGTCCAGCAGCGCGCCGGTCGCGAGCGCGAGCACGCGGGGGACGTGCGCGGCATGTTCGCGCGCATCGCGCCCACCTACGATCGGCTGAACGAGCTCATGTCGTTCGGCGTCGACGCCAGGTGGCGTCGTCGGGCCGTGCGGTCCCTCGTAGGGTTGCCCGACGGCGGCGTGCTCGACCTGTGCGCGGGAACGATGGACCTCTCCCGGCTGCTGGTGGAGGCCTTCCCGGAGCGCAGGGTGGTGGCGTCGGACTTCGCCGCCGAGATGCTCGAGCGCGGTCGGTGGAAGGCGCCGCGCGCCGCGCGTGTGGTCGCGGACGCGCTCGATCTGCCGTTCGAGGACGGCTCGTTCGCGGCCGTGGTGTGCGCCTTTGGCGTGCGCAATCTGGCCTCTCCGGTCGCGGGAGCTCGCGAAGCGCTCCGGGTGTTGCGGCCGGGTGGCAAGCTCGTGGTGCTCGAGTTCTTCCGGCCCGTGAGCCTCCTGCCGCGCGCCTTCCACGCGGCCTACGGCGACGTGGTGCTCCCTCGCGTGGGGGGCTGGGTCTCGGGCGACCGCGAGGCCTACGCCTACCTTTCGCGGAGCATGAAGGCGTTCTTGTCGCGCCGCGAGTACGAGGCCGCGCTGGTGGACGTTGGCTTCGAGGCGGTGCGCGGCGAGGAGCTCACGCTAGGCGTCGCGTCGCTCGTGTGCGCCGCGAAGCCGGGAGCGGCCTCGTGAGCGCGGCGGCCGTGGGCTCGCGCAAGAAGCGCGTGGTGCTCGGCGTCACGGGCGCCAGCGGCGCGCCGTACGCGAAGCGGCTCGCCGGGCTGCTGCGTGGTCGCGACGACGTCGAGGTCGCCGCGTGCCTCTCGAGCACCGCGCCGGAGGTCTGGGCCCTCGAGTGCGGCGGCGACATCCGCGAGGAGCTCGGCCTGCTTGGCCTGCCGGTGTGGGGCGCGCGCGACTACCGCGCCCCGTTCGCGAGCGGGAGCGCGGGGTGGGACGCGATGGTGATCGTGCCGTGCAGCATGGGCACCGTGGCGCGGATCGCCCATGGCACGAGCGAGACCCTGCTCACGCGTGCCGCCGACGTGATGCTGAAGGAGCGCCGCACCCTCATCGTGGTCCCGCGGGAGACGCCGCTCTCGACGCTGCACCTCGAGAACCTCACGACCGTGTCTCGCTACGGCGCGCTCGTGCTCCCCGCGATGCCCTCGTTCTATGCCGGCGAGCGCTCGCTCGAAGGGGCGATCGACACGGTGATCGCGCGGGTCCTAGACCACCTCGGCCTCCCGCACGAGGTAGGTCGACGTTGGGGTGATGGTGCGCAGGCCGAGTCGAGGCGCCCGTGAGCGCGCTCGTCGATCGCGCCCTCGAGCGCGCGGGGCTCCTCGCCGTGGCGCGGGCGCGGCTCCGCGGCGAGCCCTGGCCCGCCGAGGCCGACGGTCGCCTCGCGGCCGCGACGCTGCTCACCGTCGGCGCCCTCGCCGACGCCGTGCGTGTGAGGTCGGCCGGCGACGCGGTGGGCTTCCACGACGCGGCCTCGGCCGGCGTCGTGTGGGTCGAGACGAGCTCGCTCGAGGACGCGGGCGCCGGGCTCGCGCTCCTGCGCCGCGTGGCGACGTTGCGCGTACGGCTCCCCGACGCCGTGCGAATCGGTGTAAACTACAACGAGCTGGGCATCGAGCTGGCGCAGGTCGCCCTCGGCTTCGGCGCGAGCGAGCTCTGCGGTCGGCTCGCGACCAAGCGAGGCCTCCCGATCGCCGACGACGCGACCAAGCGCGTGAAGGGGCGCGGGCAGGTGAGCGCGCAGGAGCTCCAGCGCGACGAGCTCGCCTCGCTCGTCGCCTGCGTGGGGCGCCGCGCGGTCTTTCTCCCGAACGGCGCGCGGTCTCTCCCTGGCACCACCCGCCGCGCCTCCGCCGAGCCACGCCGCGCGGCCCACCGACGACGCGACCGAAGGAGCGACCCATGTCTGATCGTCTTGATCTCGACGCCATCGAAGCCAAGGTCGCGAGGGGCGAGCGCCTCTCGGCCGAGGAGGGCGTCGCGCTCTTCCGCACGCCCGACCTGCTCGGGCTCGCGCGGCTCGCCAACCAGGTCCGCGAGCGTCGCCACGGCGACCGCACCTACTTCAACAAGAACCTGCGCGTGGAGGTCACGAACGTGTGCGTGGCCTCGTGCCTCTTCTGCTCGTTCGCGCGGCTCGAGGAGCACATGCCGGGCGCGCACACCATGTCGCTCGAGGAAGCCTGGGGCAAGCTCGAGGCCCGCCTGGACGACCCGCCCTCCGAGGTGCACGTGGTGAACGGGCTCCACCCCGGCCTGCCGTTCACGTACTACGAGGAGCTGCTCCGGGGCTTCAAGCGCGTGAAGCCCGACATCCACCTGAAGTGCTTCACGGCGGTCGAGCTCCACTTCTTCGCGCAGCACTACGGCATGACGGTGCGGGAGGTGCTGCGGCGCCTCATGGACGCGGGCCTCGACAGCTTGCCGGGCGGCGGCGCGGAGATCTTCCACCCCGAAGTGCGCACGCGCATCAGCGCCGACAAGGCCACGGCGGACGAGTGGCTCGAGGCCCACCGCGTGGCGCACGGGCTCGGGCTGCGCTCGAACGCCACGATGCTCTACGGGCACGTGGAGACCTTCGAGCATCGGATCGATCACCTGCTCCGCCTGCGCGCGCTGCAGGACGAGACCGGCGGCTTCCAGGCCTTCATCCCGCTCGCGTTTCACCCCGACGGCAACGGCATGAAGAACCTGCCCGCGCCCACGGCGATGGACGACCTCCGCACCGTGGCTGTCTCGCGCCTCGTGCTCGACAACTTCGACCACATCAAGGCCTATTGGGTCAGCATGACCCCGAAGATCGCCCAGGTGGCGCTCTCGTTCGGGGCCGACGATCTCGACGGGACCATCGTCCACGAGACCATCTACAAGGCCGCTGGCTCGCGCTCTCCCGACGGGCTCGGCGTGGGCGAGCTCGTGCGCCTCATCCGCGAGGCGGGTCGCCGCCCCGTCGAGCGCGACACGCTCTACAACGTGGTGCGCGAGCACGAGAAGAGCGCCGTGCCCGAGGCCGCGATCAAGGTGCGCGAGCGGAAGGCCGGCCTCCACCTCGAGGTCGTCCGATGAGCGGCGCACCGCGGCGGCTCGGGGCCGTCTCCTACCTCAACGCCCGGCCGCTCTGGGCGGCCTTCGAGGGAGGCGGGCCGCTCCACGGGCGGCTCGAGCTCGAGCTCGGCCTGCCGTCCGTCGTCGCGCGGAGGCTCGCGGAGGACGAGGTGGCCGCTGCGCTCGTGCCCGTGGCGGCGGCCGCGACCCTCGGTGGCCTCTCGCTCGCGGGTGGCGCGTGCATCGGGTCGCGCGGACCGGTGCGCAGCGTGGTCCTCGTGGCGGAGCGTCCGCTCCACGAGCTCGACACGATCGCGCTCGACCTCTCGTCGCGCACGAGCGCGGTGCTCGCGCGCCTCGTGCTCGCGCGGCGCGGGCTCTCACCTCGCCTCGTGGGGCGCGCGCCTCGTCAGGCGATCGAGGGCGTGGCCGACCGCGCGGGCGCGCTGGTCATCGGCGATCCCGCGCTCGCCCTCGAGGGGCGCTTCGCGCACACGCTCGATCTCGCCGAGGCGTGGCGCGAGTGGACGGGCCTCCCCTTCGTGTTCGCGGCCTGGTTCGCGCGACCCGGGGCGCTCTCGGAGGCCGACCTCGGCGCTCTGGGGGCCGCGGCCTCGTGGGGGCTCGAGCACCGCGGAGCGCTGGCCGCCGTGCACGCCGCCGAGCACGGCGGTGATCCCTCGGATCTCGCCTCCTACCTTCATGATTCGCTCCGCTACGAGCTCGACGACGAGGCGACGCGTGGGCTCGAGCGTTTCCTCGACGAGGCGGCCGCCGTGGGCCTGTTGCCTCCCGCGCGGTTCGAGCGCCTGCGCTCTGTCTCGGCGCCGCGGGCCGCCCGCTCCCCGAGCCGCTCGCTCGACGCCATCCTCGCGCGCGCCGAGGAGGGCGCGCGCCTCTCCGGCGACGACGGCGAGCGCCTGCTCGCGGAGGCCTCCCTCTTCGACCTCGGCCTCGCGGCGCAGTCCGCGCGCACGCGGAAGAACCCCAGCGACGTCGTCACCTACATCGTCGACCGCAACGTCAACTACACGAACGTGTGCACGACGAGCTGCCGGTTCTGTGCATTCTACAGGCGACCGGGAGACCCGGAGGGCTACGTCCTCACGCGCGAGGTGCTCGCGCAGAAGCTCTCCGAGGTGAAGGCAGCGGGCGGCGTGCAGATCTTGCTGCAAGGCGGCCTGAACCCCGCGCTCCGCATCGAGTGGTACGAGGACCTGTTCCGCTGGATCAAGGCCGACTTCGCGCTAGGCCTCCACGCGCTCTCGCCCGAGGAGATCCTCCACATCGCCGAGCTCGAGGGGCTCTCCGTCACCCAGGTGCTCGAGCGGCTCCACGCCGCTGGGCTCGACTCGGTGCCGGGCGGCGGCGCCGAGATCCTGGTCGACCGCGTGCGCCGCACGATCGCGAAGGCCAAGTGCACGAGCGAGCAGTGGCTGTCCGTCATGCGTGCCGCGCATGGCCTCGGCCTGCGCTCGAGCGCGACGATGATGTACGGCACCGTGGACACCGCCCGCGACCGGATAAACCACCTCCTCAAGCTGCGCGAGCTGCAGGACGAGACCGGCGGCTTCACCGCGTTCTTCTGCTGGGACTACCAGTTCGAGGAGGGCACACACATCCGCCCAGGCGAGCACGGCACGATGCTCTACCTCCGGCAGCAGGCGGTCGCCCGGCTCATGCTCGACAACTTCGACCACGTCGGGGCGTCGTGGGTCACCCAGGGGCCTGACGTGGGGCAGGTGGCGCTCCTCTTCGGGGCCGACGATCTCGGGAGCGTCATGTTCGAGGAGAACGTGGTCTCGAGCGCAGGCACCACCTTCCGTATGGACGCGCGGGGCATGGAGGCGCGGATTCGCGCGACGGGCTACCGCGCGGCGCGGCGCGACGTGCGCTACGTGTGGCTCACGGAGCCTGTGTGATCCGCGCGCTGCACGCGACCGCGGTCGTGCCGGGCGACGCGCCCTCGTTCCTCGACGGGGCGCTCGTGCTCGACGACGAAGGTCGCGTGCTCGACGTGGGCCGCGCGGACGCGGTGCTCCCTCGCCACGCAGGCGCGCGCGTACAGAGGGTGGACGGCGTGGTCTTCCCGGGGCTCGTCAACGCGCACACGCACCTCGAGCTCTCGGCGCTGCGCGGGCGCGTGCCCTCGCGCCCGGACCTGGGCTTCGCGGGCTGGGCGGAGGCCATGCTCGCGGCGCGCGCCGACACCGCGCCAGAGAGCGCCGCGCGCGCGATCGACGGCGCGGTCCGCGAGCTCGTCGCGCACGCCACCGTCGCCGTGGGTGATGTGAGCAACACCCTCGCGAGCGTCGCCGCGTTGGGCGAGCACGGCCTCGTCGGATCAGTGTTTCACGAGGTGTTCGGCGCCGATCCGGAGGCCGCGGTCGCGCGGGTCTCGCGCCTCGCCGCGGAGGCGCGAGCGCTGCGCTGGCCCGCCGGGCTCACCTGGGCGCCGTCGCCGCACGCGCTGCACACGCTCCACCCCGAGGGCGTGCGCGCCGTGCTGGCGCTCGCGCGGAGCGTGGGCGCGCGCGCGTCGCTGCACCTCGCCGAGGACGCGGCGGAGCGCGAGGTGCTTGTCGACGGGCGCGGGCCGATGCGGGCGTTCCTCGCGGCGCGCGGGGTGCGAGTGGAGGCCTTCCCCTGGCCGGGCTGCGGGCCGACCGAGTACGCAGCACGGCTAGGCGCGCTGGCCGAGGACGTGGCGCTCGTGCACCTCGTGGACGCGCGCCCCGCGGAGCTCGCGCGCGTCGCGGAGGCGGGCGCGCCGGTCGTGCTGTGCCCGCGGTCGAACGCGTGGATCGGCGGTCACGCCGCGCCCGTGGCGGCGCTGCTGACCGCGGGCGTCGAGCCCGCGCTGGGGACCGACTCGCTCGCCTCGTGTCGTTCGCTGGACGTGCTCGAGGAGGCGGCCCTGCTCCGGCACCGTGGCGCGGCGAGCGCAGAGAGGCTCGTGCGTATGGCGACCTATAATGGCGCGAAAGTGTTGGGAATTGCGAGCCTCGGGCGGCTCGCGCGCGGCGCGAGGCCCGGCGTGTTTGCGGTGCTCGGCGCGCTGGACGACGCGCCCGCGGAGTGGCTGCTCGCTCACGCGGGGGCGCCGCGCGTGCGGCTCGACCGGCGCGCCGGGGCGGCCATGCCGGCGGCCACGAGGGCAGCGTCGTGAGCGCGGGTCTGCGCGCCAAGCTGCGGGCGTACGCGGATCTCGTCGCGCTCTCGCACACGGTGTTCGCGCTCCCGTTCGCCGCGACCGCCGTCGTGCTCGCCTTGCGCGCGCCTCACTTGCCGCTCACGCCGGCGCGGCTCGGCGCGATGCTCGTGTGTTTGGTTTCGGCGCGAACGGCCGCGATGGCCTGGAACCGCTACGCCGATCGCGACGTGGACGCCGCGAATCCGCGGACCCGCGAGCGCCCGATCCAGACCGGCCGCGTCCGGCCGCGCGACGCCCTCGCGCTCACGGTCGCGGCGTCGCTCGCCTTCGTCCTGTCGGCCTCGACGCTTGGCCGTGCTCCTCTCGTGCTCGCGCTCCCCGTGCTCGCCGTGCTGCTCGGCTATTCGCTCGCGAAGCGCTTCACGTGGGCTGCGCACGCCTGGCTCGGTTTGGCGCTGGCGCTCGCGCCGGGGGGCGCGTGGATCGCGGTCGGCGCGGCCCCCGGGGCGGGGATCGTGGCGCTCATGGGCGCCGTGCTCACGTGGCTCTTCGGGTTCGACGTTCTGTATTCTCTGCAAGACGAGGGCTTCGACCGCGAGCGCGGGCTGCACTCGGTGCCCGTGCGCTTCGGCGCTCGCGGCGCGCTGCGCCTCTCCGCCGCCGCTCACGTGGCCACGGTGGCGCTCCTCGCCGCCGCGGGCGCGGCGCTCCACCGCGGGCCCGCGTACTTCGCCGGCGCCGTGCTGTTCGGCGCGGTGCTGGTGATCGAGCATCGGCTCGTGCGCGGAGGCGATCTCCGGCGCATCGACAAGGCGTTCTTCGACTGCAACGCGCTCGTGAGCCTCGGGTTCTTCGGCACCACCGTGCTCGACGCGTGGCTCCTGCCGCGGTGAGCGCGGGCCTTCTTGCGAACGGGGCTCCTGGCGTTGCCTGGCGCAATCCGCGCAATCTGGAGTAAAGACGAGACGTGGGCGACGACGGAAGGCACATGCGCGTGAGCCCGGCCACGAAGGCCCGGGAGAGCCGCGTCGGCGCGGTCTTCGCGGCGCTCTTCAGCCTCGCCATCGTCGTGTTGTGGGCCGCGAAGGCGCGCAAGCACGATCCACGCGATCTCTCTCGCCTGCGCCCCGCCGCCCCGAGCGTCGCGAGCGCCGGGCCCGCGCCCGCTCAGCTCGAGCTGGCGCTCTCGGCGAGCCCCGAGCGCGTCGACGAGATCGGCCGCGCGCTCGCGCCGGCGGTCAAGCGCTCGGCGGTGTGTATGGGCGGGGTCTACGGACGTGCGCTCGTGGAGGTGGTGTTCGCGCCGAGCGGTGAGGCGACGGAGGCGCGCTTCGCCGCGACCAACACCCTCCCGGTCGCGGCGCTCTTCCAGGACACCTGCGTGCTGAAGGAGCTGCGCGCGGCTCGCATCGCGCCAAGCGCGTCCGCGCTCACCGCGTCGTTTACGGTGTGGAACTTCCCGACCGCGGGCTCGCCTCCGAGCACTCCGTGAGTCAGCGGGCCGTGGCCGCCGTCGCGCTCGTAGCGTTCGCGGCGTGCAAGCCGCCCGCGCCCACCCCCGCCCCTGACGCCGGCTCAGCCAGCGTGACGGCGGCGAGCGCCGCGCACCCCCTCGACGCCGCGGTGTCCGCGCCGGCGGTGACCTCGCCGGCGCCCGCGAGCCCCGCCGCGAGCGACGACGCCGCGCCGAACGCGGCGCCCCGCCCCCCGGACGCCGGCGCGTCCTGCCGCGTGGTGTACGGGCCCGAGCCGCTCGGTTTTCGAGGCGCCGTCGCGCTCGCCGTGGAGGGAAGCCGCCTCGTGGTCGTCGCGAACGACGGGGGCAAGCCGCGGACCGAGAGCGTCGCGATCCCCGCGGTGCCGCCGCGTGGCGCGACGCCGCGGCCTTCGGGACTCACGGACCGAGCGCCCGTGCAAGTCCTCGACTCCACCCCGTGCGAGGTCGCGGGCGCCACGCGGGTGTGCCCGGCGCGCGACGGAGCGGTGCGGCGCTACGGACCCGCGGGCGAGCGGCTCGTCGGCATGTCCCGGCCGGGAACAAGGGTGGCCGCCGCGACCGTGGGGACGCGCACCGCGATAGCCTTCCTCGTCGAGCGGCCGGCGACCGGGCAGGGGGAGACCGTGCTCCACGCGCGCGTCGCCCTCGACGACGCCGCCCCGGTGCGCCTCTCGGACGACGGGGGCGGCGCGACCCAGCTCGCGCTCGTGTCGCTCGGCGACAAGGCGGTGGCGCTCACGCTCGACGCCCGCATGGCCATGACGCCCGTCCACGCGCGCGAGCTCTCCGTAGGCACCGGGGGCGCGCTCACGCTCGGCCCCGACGCGGTGCTCGCGATCGGGGGGCCCGCGGAGCGCGGCGTGGCTCTCGCCGCGGGGCGCGCGGGCGCCGACGTGTTCGCGCTCGTGCCGCTGCCGAGCGAGATCACCACGTTCGGGATGACCACGCTGAAGGTGCCCTCGCCGCCGCGCGCCGACGTGCCCGTCGTGCTGTCGCGGTACCCGAACGGGCTCGACCCCGCCCCGCTCGCCGCCACGCACGGCGGCAAACATGTGTACATTGCACGCGTTGTCCCCGAGTCGGCGGCGCCGCACGCGGCCCGCGCGCTGGAGCTCGGGCGGCTCGCGCCCTCGGGGCAGTTCCTCTCGTACGGCCTCGTCGCGCGCACCTCCGTGACGGATGTCGCGATCGTCGAGGACAACGAGCACGCCCTCTGGGTCGGCTTCGGCGACGGCGGGCGCACGTGGCTCGCGCGCTTCGTGTGTCCTCCGGGGTAGCCGCCGGGCCGGCGGGGCCGAGCCGCTCCGGATTTCACCCCCGCGCGCGGCGGTGCTAAGACCGGCCGCATGTCAGCCCCCGCCGGCCTCACCGAAAACCGCGCCTACTACGACGAGTTCTCCAAGCGCTACGAGGCCGAGCGCCGCCCGAACGACGCGAGCGGCTACCACGCGCTCGTCGACGACCTGGAGATCGAGCTCTGCGAGCGGTACGGCCGCGGGCGCGACGTCCTCGAGGTGGGCTGCGGCACGGGGCTCATCCTCGAGCGCGTACGCCGGTTCGCGCGCAGCGCGAAGGGCATCGATCTGTCGCCCGGCATGCTCGCCCTCGCGCGCGAGCGCGGCCTCGACGTCTGCGAGGGCTCGGCCACGAGCCTGCCCTTCGAGGAAGAGTCCTTCGACGTCACCTGCTCGTTCAAGGTGCTCGCCCACGTCGAGGACATCGGCAAGGCGCTCGCCGAGATGAGCCGCGTGACCCGTAAGGGCGGCGTGCTGCTCGCCGAGTTTTACAACCCGCTGAGCTTCCGCGCGCTCGCGAAGGTGCTCGGGCCGGCCGGCAAGATCTCCGACAAGACCCGGGAGAGCGCCGTGTACACGCGGTTCGACGCCCCGTGGTCGCTCGGCAAGGTGCTCCCTCCGGGCACGCGCGTCGAGGCGGCGCGCGGCGTCCGCATCGTGACCCCGGCCGCGGCCTTCATGCGAATCCCTGTGCTGCGCGACGTGCTCCGCAAGGCCGAGACCACACTGTGCGACACGCCCGCTGCCGTCTTCGGGGGCTTCTACATCGCGGTCGTGCGCAAGCTCTGACCGCGCGGCCCTCGCCAGCGCGGGCGCGGCTCCGGCGCGCCGTCCACGATTCCGCGGAACCGCTCGGGTTTCCGGCCGGCCGTGCGTATACTTCGTGCCGATATGCCCACCTGGCCCAAGGTCGTGAAGGTTTCGGCGCTCTTTGGCGCCTTCGGTGTCGCCGCGGTCCTCGCGCTCCGCTTCCACGGGGGTGGCCTCTGGCATGGCCTCGCGCCCGCGAGCGCCGCGAGCGTCTCCCACACCGCCCAGAACTACGATCTGACGCAGCTCAAGGTCGTCAACGAGGTGCTGAAGACCATCCGCGACCGCTACGTCGACCCGAAGCGCGCCAAGCCGAAGGACATGCTCCTCTCGGCGCTGAACTTCGTTCAGCGCGACGTGGCCCAGGTCATCGTGCTCTACGAGGAGGGCGCGCCCACCGTGAAGGTGCGGGTCGACACGCAGGAGAAGGAGTTCCGGGTCGACAACGTGCTCGCCCCCTGGGACGTCTCGGCGCGCCTGCGTGACGTGTTCGCCTTCATCCAGGAAGGCCTGCGGGGGACCGAAGTGGACCTCCGCCAGGTCGAGTACGCCGCGTGCAACGGCATGCTGCACACCCTCGACCCGCACTCGGTGCTGCTGTCGCCCGAGGCCTACAAGGAGATGAACCTCTCCACGAGCGGCCAGTTCGGCGGGCTCGGCATCGTCATCTCCATCCGCGATCAGCAGCTCACCATCATGAACCCGATGCCGAACACGCCGGCGGGTCGCGCGGGGGTGCGCCGGCACGACCGCATCATGAAGATCGGCAACGAGTCGACGCTGAACATGGGCCTGAACGAGGCCGTGCAGCACCTGCGCGGCGCCCCGGGCTCGAAGGTCTCCGTGTGGATCCACCGCGACGGCGCCGACGGCTGGCCCGGCATGAAAGAGTTCGTGCTCACGCGCGAGACCATCAAGGTCGCGAGCGTGGAGTCGCGCCTCCTCGACGGGGGCATCGGCTACGTGCGCCTCAAGCAGTTCCAAGCGAACACGGCCGCCGACCTCGAGAAGGCCCTCGGCGAGCTGAAGAAATCGGGCGAGCTCAAGGGGCTCGTGCTCGACCTGCGCGGCAACCCGGGCGGTCTGCTCGACCAGTCGGCGCGCGTGGTCGACAAGTTCATCGCCTCGGGCCCCATCGTAGCGACCGTGGGCAACGCCCCCGAGGATCGCGAAGAGAAGGTCGCGCACGCGCCCGGCACCGAGCCGAACTACCCCATCGCCATCCTCGTGAGCGGCAACTCGGCCAGCGCGAGCGAGATCGTGGCGGGCGCGATGAAGAACCACGACCGCGCCATCCTGATCGGCGAGACCACCTTCGGGAAGGGGAGCGTGCAGCTCGTGTTCCCCGACCTCCCGGACAAGGCGGCGCTCAAGCTCACGATCGCGCAGTACCTCACCGAGCCGGGCGACATCTCCATCCAGGGGACGGGCGTCACCCCGGACATCGAGCTCGATCCCATGACCGCCGACCTCCAGGAGATGGACCTCACGGTCGATCAGGGCGGCACCAAGGAGCGCGATCTCGCGCGGAGCCTCTCCAACGCGCGCATCCGTGAGGGGCAGAAGCCCGCGGAGCTCGTGCGGTACAACCTGCCGCAGAAGGAGCGCCAGGAGCTCCGTGAGCGCGGCGGCGATCCCGACGACACCTTCGCCCTCGATTTTCCGATTCGCTTCGCGCGCGATGTCGTCGCGAAGGTGCCGGCCGGCAAGCGGCTCGAGCAGGTGCGCGCGGCGAAGGCGCTGGTCGCCGAGGCCCGCAGCGCCGAGATCGCCAAGGTCGCCCAAGACCTCCAGGCGCTCGGCATCGACTGGGCCGACGCCCCCGCCGACGTGCCGCAAGCGAGCGCTCCCGCCGCGCCGCCCGCCGTCGACGTGAAGGTCGAGACCGATCGCCCCAACAACGAGGGTGTGCCCGGCGAGCCGATGGCGCTCAAGCTCACCGTCACGAACAAGGGAAAAGAGCCGCTCTATCGCCTCGCCGCGATGACGAAGAGCGACAACCCGATGTTCGACAACAAGGAGCTCGTCGTCGGCAAGCTCGAGCCCGGAAAGAGCCGCACCGTGACGGCCCCGCTCGGGTGGTGCGAGACCGAGGGGCGCAAGGCCGGCAGCACCGCGCCGCTCCCGAAGGACGCGCCTCGCGTGTGCCGCATTCCTCGCGACGCGCTGTCGCGGGCCGACGGCATCCGCGTGCGCTTCGACGAGGCCCGAGGCCGCGTCCCTGCGCCGGCCGAGCTCCGCGTCGGCGTGAAGGGCCTCGAGCGGCCAGTGTTCGCCTACAGCTACCAGGTCGTCGACAACCGCAAGGGCAACGGTGACGGGCGCGTGCAGAAGGGCGAGGACGTCACCATGTACGTCACCGTGACCAACGTCGGTCGCGGTCGCTCCTACGAGACCCAGGCGAACCTCCGCAACCTCTCGGGCGACGGGCTCCTGCTCCGCGAGGGGCGCTTCGACGTGTCCAACCTCAAGCCCGGCGAGTCGCGCAAGCTCTCGTTCACCTTCGAGGTGCGTGAGGCGCTCGCGGACACCGAGGCGAAGGTCGAGCTCTCGATCGGCGATCGCGATCTGCGCGAAAACACTGTAGAAAAGGTCCGAATCCCCATCGCACCCGCGGCCTCGCTCACGCCGGCCCAGGGCGCGGTGAAGGGCAAGGCGCAGGGCGCCGCGTTGCTCGAGTCGCCCGACGGGGGGGCGCGGGTCATCGGCCGCCTGCCCTCGGGCGTGGCCGCCTCGGTCACCGCGGTCATGGGCGAGTACAAGAAGGTCACCCTGTCGGAGGGGCGCTTCGCGTTCGTCCGAGCGGCGGAGGTGGACGGCGGCGGGAACCCCGCGGCGCACGTGCCCTACGAAGAGGAGCTGCAGCGGTTCCCGCCGGCCATCGAGTTGGGCGATCCCGCGCTCGCGACCCGCGACACGCACTTCGTCCTGAAGGGGACGGCGAGCGACACGGTGCGCCTGCTGGACGCGTACGTGGTCGTGGGCTCGCGCAAGGTGTACTACCGGTCGAACCGCAACGGCCCCGATCCGAAGAAGATGACCTTCGAGGCCGACATCCCGCTGCGACCGGGCGTCAACGTCATCGCGGTCATCGCCCGCGAGAACCCCGACACCGTGGGGCGTAGGCTCTTCGTCGTGCGGCGCGACGGCCCGAACGGCGAGCTCTTGGCCACGCCCAAGACCGACGAGGACGAGGCGGGCGGCGACGACTGAGGTCGCGGGCGGGCTCCCGCCCCGGGTCCAGCCCACGATTTCCTCTTGCGAAACCGGGGGGCTTCCTCAAGAGTCCCGCCGGTGCAGCTCCCCACGTCCGAGGACTCTCCGGCCCTGTCGCCCCGCGTCCGACTCCATGTGAACATCGATCACGTGGCGACGCTCCGCAACGCGCGCGGCACGCCCTATCCCGACCCGGTCGAGGCGGCGCGGCGCTGCCTCGAGGCGGGCGCCCACGGCATCACGGCACACCTCCGGGAGGACCGGCGCCACATCCGCGACGACGACGTCGAGCGCCTTCGCGCGGCGCTCCGCGCGACGTTCAACCTGGAGATCGCTGCCACCGACGAGATGATGGAGATCGCGCTCCGCGTGCGCCCGGACGTGGTCACCTTCGTGCCCGAGCGGCGCGAGGAGCGCACGACCGAAGGCGGCCTCGACGTGGTGCGCGCGCGTGAGCGCCTCGCGGGGTACGTGGCGAGGCTCGCGGAGGCCTCCGTGAAGGTGAGCCTCTTCATCGCCGCCGACCCCGCGCAGATCGCCGCCTCCGCCGGGCTCGGGGTCGAGCAGATCGAGCTCCACACCGGCGACTACGCGCACGCGAGCCCCGGCGAGCAGGCCGCGGCGCGGCTGGCGGAGCTCGCGCGTGGCGCGGCGCAGGCGCACGCCGCGAACCTCGAGGTCGCCGCGGGCCACGGGCTCACGCAGGCCAACGTGGTCGGGCTCATGAGCGTCCCCGAGATCGCCGAGCTCAACATCGGCCACGCCGTGGTCTCCGACGCGGTGTTCTGCGGTATTCGCGAGGCCGTGCGGGCGTTCGGGCGCGCGGTCGACGTGGGCGTCGCGTCGCGCGGCCGACGGTCGTAGGTCCGCGGGCGCGTCGGCCCCGGCGAGGCACCGAAAGCCGTCGGGGGCCGCGCCATTTTCGCTACGATGGCCCCATGATCGTCGGGCTCGGCGTGGACGTGTGCTCGATCGCCCGCATGCGCGCGGCCCTCGAGCGTCACGGGGACCGCCTCTTCGCGCGGCTCTGCGGCCCCGACGAGCGCGCAGACCTCGAAGGCCGCGAGCGCGCGCCCGCGATCGCCGGGCGGTTCGCCGCGAAAGAGGCGTTCGTGAAGGCGACCGACGGAGCGCGAGGCCTCGCGTGGCACGACTGCCGCGTCCGGCGCGCGCCGAGCGGACGACCCGTGCTCGAGCTGCATGGCACGGCCCTCGCGCTCGCTACCGCGCTCGGCGCCGACCGGTGGCACGTGAGCCTCTCGCAGGACGCAGGCGTCGCGGTGGCGGTGGTCGTCCTCGAGGCGAGCCGCTGACATGCGGCCCCTCTTCGCCCCCGAGGCCATGCGCGCGTTCGACGCCTACGCCAGCGCGCGCGGCACGCCCTCGCTCCTCCTCATGGAGAACGCCGGTCGCGGCGCGTACGAGGTGCTGGCCCGCGAGCTGCTCGGCGGAGCGCCCGCGGGCAAGCGCGTGGTGCTCGCGGCCGGTCGTGGGAACAACGGCGGCGACGCCTTCGTGGTCGCGCGGAGGCTTACGGTCGTGGGCGCCGAGGCCGTCGTGTATTGCCCTGTCGGCGTGGGCGCGCTCATGGGCGACGCGCTGACGAACGCCGAGGCGTTCGTGGGGCTGGGCGGGCAGGTGCATCTGCTCGACGAGCGAGGCCTCGAGGCCTTCGCGCGCGACGTGACCGCCGCCGATGCCGTGGTCGACGGGCTCTTTGGCACGGGCCTCGCGCGGGCCATCGAGGGGCCCTCCCGTGTCGCCGTGGAGCGCATCGCCGAGGCTCGACGCAAGGTGCTCGCGCTCGACCTGCCCTCGGGCTTGTGCGGGCGCACCGGAGAGGTGCTGGGCGCGGCCGTGCTCGCCGCGCACACCGCGACCTTCGTGGGCGAGAAGCTCGGCACCGCCACGCCGGTGGGGCGCGAGCACGCGGGCGTGGTGCACGTGGTCGACATCGGCGTGCCGCTCGCGCTGCCCGGCTTGCCACCCGCGGCGCGCGCGACGGCGTGGTGCCTCGCGGAGGACGATGTCCGCGGGGCCCTCGCCCCGCGCCCCGCGTCGGTTCACAAGTACCGGGCCGGGCACGTCGCGGTGCTCGGTGGCAGCCCAGGAAAGACGGGCGCGGCGCTCCTCGCGGCGTTGGGCGCGGCGCGCGCTGGCGCTGGCGCGACGACGCTTGCTGCGGCTCGCTCGACGGTCGCTGCCTTCGAGATGCGCGTGCTCGAGAGCATGACCGCGGCGCTCGACGATGCCCACTCGCTCGGCGAGGGTGCGCTCCGTGATCGTATGCACCGCGGGGGCGGGGGCGCGCACGGCGGGGGCGCGGCGGGGGAGGGTGGCCCGAGCGTGCGCGGCCTCGTGGAGCTGCTCGCGGGGAAGCGCGCGATCGTGGTGGGGCCAGGCCTCGGCCGGGGGCCGTGGGCGCGGGCGCTGGTGGAGCGGGTGCTCGCGCTCGCGGAGGCGCCGGTGGTGCTCGACGCCGACGGCTTCGCGGGCCTGGAGGGGCGCCTCTCGGCCCTTCGAGACCGGCGTGGCCCCACCGTGCTGCTTCCGCACGAGGGCGAGCTCGGGAGGCTCCTTGGCGTCTCCGCGGCGGACATCGCCCGTGACCGCTTCGGTGCAGCGCGCGAGGCGGCGCTCACCTCGGGCGCGATCGTGGTGCTGAAGGGGGCCTGCACCGTGATCGCCGCGTGGGCCCAAGCCGGCGCAGACGGCGGAGCCGACGAGGTCACGCTCCGCGTGGTCGACGAGGGCACGCCTACCCTCGCGGTCGCGGGCTCGGGTGATGTGCTCGCGGGCATCGTGGGCGCCTTCGCGTGCGAGCTGCCTTTGGCTCGCGCTGCGGAGCTCGGCGTCTTCGTGCACGCTCGCGCGGGCCGGGCGTGGGCGCGGGCTCACGGCGAGCGCGGTATGCTCGCGCGCGAGATCGCCGAGGGCGTGCCCGCCGTGCTCGCGGGTCTCACTGGGCCGCGCGGCGCGGCCTGAGGCCGCGAGGTGTCGCGAGACACACGCGCGTGTCCAGGCTGACCCGGCGTCTCGGTCGATTCTCGAATTTATCTAATTATTTCGGGGCGATGTGAGCTGGCATGCGGCGTGAAAAGGACCCCTTCGAGGAGCCCGCTCATGTCCGAACCCCGCGCCGCCGTGCCCGTCATCGCCCACACCCTCCCCGAGCTCCGTAGGGGGCTCGCGGCCCTCTGCCCCGAGCTGCGCGGCCGCGCGCTGCGCCTCACGCGGCACGCCGCGCTCGCCGACGATCTCGTTCAGGAGACCGTCCTGCGCGCGCTCCGCTTCGAGGACCAGTACCGCTTCGGGACGAACCTCCGCGCGTGGGCCTACCAGATTTTGTTCAGCGTCTTCGTGACGCGGTACCGCCGCAGCCGTCGCGAGCGAAACGCGCTGCGGAGCCTCGCGAGCGATCCGGACGCGTGGCCGCACCGCGAGCCATTCACGGCGCCCGAGCGCGCGGGGGGGCTCACTCGGGCGACGGCGGAGCAGCTCTCGGCGCTGCCGCCCTCGTTCCGCGAGGTCATCGTGCGGGTCGATCTCGGCGACGCGACGTACCGGGAGGCCGCGGCCGCCCTCGGCGTGCCGCTCGGCACCGTGATGAGCCGGCTGCACCGCGGCCGCCGCCTCCTCGCCGACGCGATGAGCACGCCCGAGGCGCCGGTCCGCCCGGCGAAGCCCGCCTCGGCGGCCGCCCGCGCCGCGTGAACCCTCGCGATCGAAGAAGATGACCCCTGGACTGCGGGGCTCAGCTTCGCGGCGTCCAGGGGACGTCGTCGACGCCGGCGCGGAGGTTCTCGCCGCGCGCGAGGGAGAAGAGCAGGTCCGACAGGCGATTGAGGTACACGACGAGCGTCCCGCGCACGTCGCCGGCGTCGACCCCGAGCACCTCGCGCTCCGCGCGCCGGCACACGGTGCGCGCCAGGTGGAGCGCCGCCGCCTGAGGCGAGCCCCCGGGGAGCACGAACGAGCGGAGTGCCGGCAGCGGCCCCTCCGACGCGTCGATCGCCTGCTCGAGGCGCGCGCAGTCCGCGTCGTCGAGCAGACGCATCTTGAGCTTGTCCTCCTTGCCTGGCAGGCATGCCAACTCTGCGCCGAGCACGAACAGATCGCTCTGCACCGTGGCGAGGAGCGCGTCGGTCGGGGGCGCGAGGCCCGTGGCGCGCGCGACCCCGAGGGTCGCGTTCAGCTCGTCGACGGTGCCGTAGGCGCTCACGCGGGTCGAAGCCTTGCGCACGCGGGCACCACCGAAGAGGCCGGTGGTGCCGTCGTCGCCCGTCTTTGTGTAGAGCCTCATCGGGGCGCTACGCCTTGAACATCTCGGAGACCTCGGTCATGAGGTCGGCCTCGCTGATCTTCTTCGCGGCGGCGAGCTCCTTCATGAGCAGGCTCTTCGCCTGATCGAGCAGGCGCCGCTCGCCGAAGCTCAGGTCCTTGTCGAACTTGAGGCGGAACATGTCGCGGAGCACCTTCGCGACCTCGTGCGGCGAGCCGCTCTTCATCATCTCGGTGTAGGCGCGGAAGCGGCGGCTCCACGGCTGGAGATCGACGGCGGTCTCGGGGGCGCGCAGCGTGTCGAGCACGGCGTTCGCGTCCTTCTCGCTCATGACCGCGCGGAGCCCGCTGGACGAGGCGCTGTTCTTCGGCACCATCACGCGCATGCCCTTGTCCAGGATGCGCAGGATGTAGAAGTCACCAGACACCCCGCCGACCTCGCGGTGCTCGATCGAGGAGACCTCGCCGAGCCCGTGGAGCGGGTGCACCGCCTTGTCGCCCACCGAGAGGTTCAGCGGCTCGGTCGAGCGAGGGAACGGCTGGATGGTGACGATGGGCTGGTAGCCCTTCGACGGAGGAATGTGGGGCCTCGGGGCCGGCGGTGAGGGCGCCGGCGGGGGCTGGGACGCCAGGCGCGGCAGGGGGGGCGGCGGGCGCGTGCGGTAGGTGCCGAACTCGAGCTCCGAGATCTTGGCCTCCGGCGGCTTGGGCGGCGGCTCGGCCTTCACAGCGGGCTTCGCCAGGGCGGGCGCGGAGGGGGCGGCCGCGGGCAGGCGCTTGGCGGACGCGCGGGCGGCGGGCACCTCGGCCGGCTTGGGCTTGGCGGTGGTCTTGGGGGCGGGCGCCTCGGCCGGCTTGGCCTTGGGGGCGGGCGCCTTGGCGGTGGTCTTGGGGGCGGGCGCCTTGGCGGTGGTCTTGGGGGCGGGCGCCTTGGCGTCGGCCTTTTTCTTCGGAGCCTCGCCCGCGGCGGGCGCGGTCGCCTTCTTCTTCGCGGTCGGCGGCAGCGCCTTCGGGGTGGGCGAAGCCTTGGCCTTGCTGGCTACAGGCTTCGGGGAACGCGCGGCGTCAGCCACCTTCTTGGGCTTCGAGCCCTTGGCAGGGGCTCTTGCGGGGCGGGCTTCGGAGGCGCTTTTCTTCGGTTGAACCATCGTGGACAGAGGGCCCGGCTAGCACAATCATCGGCCCTGCGTCAACCGTGAGCCCCCCCACGGGCGTTCTTGCCGCGCCTCAGAACTATCGGGATTCATTCATTATTTCTGATATTTCGGCGTCGAGCGCCGTGTGGAGCCCGCGCGCGATGCGGGCGCCGTCGAACACGGCCCCGACGCGGAGCGCGCCGGGGCCGGTCGACGTGCGCACGGACTCGACGGGGGCGTCGAGCCCGAGCATGCGCCCCAGGGCGTTCTTGGCGAAGAGGACGTCGAGGGCGGCGCCGAACGTGCGCGCGGCGTCCTCCGGCGCCTTGTCGAAGTCGCCCACCACGACGCCCACGGCGCGCAGGTGTCCCTCGGTGCCGGGCACCGTCGAGAGCGACAGCCCGACGCCCGTGCTCGCGCGGAGGAGCCCGCCGAGCGCCCGCTCCCACTCGCCGACGAAGGGGCCCGCCGCGAAGAACCGGAGCTCCGCCCCCTGGCCCAGCAGGGAGGCCACCTTGGCGAGCGGCTCGCTCTCCAACGCAGGCTTCGCCCGTCGCAGCTTGCCCTGCGCGTAGAGCTCCGCCACCCGCAGCGGCCCGAACTTGCCCACCTCGAGCGCGACCGCCTCGCGGCCGAACGTGACGAGCTGCACGCGCTCCCCCTCGCGCGGGCCGTCGCCGAACATTCGGACGACGCTGGGGTTCGGCACGTCGATGGCGCGGGCCTCGATCGAGCGGGCGTAGCGCTCGAAGCCCTGGTGCACCTTCACGGGGTCCATTGTCCCGGGGGGGACCCGGGCGAGGGTGAGCGTGACGCCCTCGTACCGAGCCACCACGAGCTCCTCGAGGCTGCGGGGGTCGAGCCCGCCGTGGCCCTTGGCGAACGACTGGAAGCGCGCCTCGGGCACCACGGTGGCGAGCGCGGCGAGGAGCCCCGCGTCGAGCAGGGCGCGGCGGGGCGCGACCTCGACCATCCACGTGAGCCCAGGCGCCTTCACGAGGCCCGCGAGCGGCGTGAGGGTGAGCGGCACGGGCGGGGGACCGGAGGGCGCCGCTGGCGCGGGCGGCGTCGCGCACCCCGCGAGGTCGGCGAAGGCGAGGGCGACGGGCGCGCCGAGGAAGGCGCGGCGCGGGACCGCGCGGGCCCGGCTCACGCGGGGCCCGCGTCGGCGCCGAGCACGGTGACCCACGCGAACCGCCGGTTCTTCGAGCCCACCTTGAGCAGGTAGCGCTCGCCGCGCGCGAGCTGAAGCTGCGGGTCGGTGACGCGCTCCCGGTTCACCTCGACGCCGCCCTGCTCGACGAGCCGCTTGCCCTCGCCGCTGGACTTGACGAGGTTGGCGAGCGCGAGCGCCTTCGCGATCCAGAGGGTGTCGCCCTCGGTGGGGAGGCGAAGCTCGGGCACGTCGTCGGGGATCGCGTCGCCCGAGTACACGCGCCGAAACTCCGCGGCCGCGTCGCGGGCTGCCTCCTCGCCCTGGAGGCGCGTGAGCAGCTCGCTCGCGAAGGCGGCCTTGATTTCCTGGGGGTTCCGGCCCGCGGCGCGCTCGGCGCGGAGGGCGGCGATCTCTGCGGACGAGCGGCTCGAGAGGAGGTCGTAGTACCGGAAGATGACGTCGTCATCGAGCTGCATCACCTTCCGGAAGAAGGTAAGGGGCGCCTCCAGCAGGCCGATGGTGTTGTCGGCGCTCTTCGACATCTTCTTGCCGACCACCTTGCCGTCGACGAAGCGCGCGTCGGTGCCCTCGAGCAGCGGCGTCGTGAGTACGAGCTGGCCGCGCTTGCCGTACTTCGGCATGAGGTCGCGGCCGACGAGCAGGTTGAAGAGCTGGTCCGTGCCGCCGAGCTCGATGTCGCAGGCGAGCGCGACCGAGTCGTAGCCCTGAAGCAGGGGGTAGAGGAACTCGTGCTGGTAGATGGGGCGCTGCTCGGCGAAGCGCTTCGCGAAGTCGTTGCGCTCGAGCATGCGCGAGACCGTGGTCTTGGCCATGAGCTCGATGAGCTCCGTGGCCCCGAGCGCGCCGAGCCACTCGGAGTTGCGGCGGACCACCGTGATCTCGCGCGCGAGGATGCGGAACGCCTGCTCGGTGTAGGTCTCCGCGGCGGCCTCCACGTCGGCCCGCGTGAGCCGTGGTCGGAGGTCGTTCTGCCCGGTGGGATCGCCGACCATCGCGGTGAAGTCACCCACGAGCAAGATGACCTCGTGCCCGAGGTCCTGAAACTGCCGCATCTTCTGCATGAGCACCGCGTGCCCGAGGTGCAGGTCGGGTCGCGTGGGGTCGAAGCCGACCTTCACGCGGAGCGGTCGCCCGGAGGCGCGTGACTCCTCGAGGCGGGCCGTGAGCTCCGCGCGGACGTGCACGTCCTCGGCCCCGCGCAGGATGACCTCGAGCTGCGCTTCGACGGGGAGAAAAGACCCGCCTCCCGTCGAAGGCGAGGCGTCGGCGCGGGGAGCGTTCGGGGGAGCGTTCGGGGGATCGGTCGGCATGGCGGCGTCACCTTACCAGGCCGCAGGCGCGTCTGCCGCCGTCGCGAGGTCGCGCTCGAGGTGCGCACGGCGCTGCGCTGCTCGAGCGTAGCCTCGCGCGGCGGATCAGTCGTCGCCCTCGTCGCCCGTGATCGGCTGGTGGCGGCTGCTGTTGACGAGCTCCTTCAGGTCCTTGCCGACCTTGAAGAAGGGCAGGCGCTTCGGCGGGACGGGGACGGGCGCGCCGGTGCGCGGGTTGCGCCCGGAGTACGCCTTGTAGGGGCGCACGGTGAAGCTCCCGAATCCGCGGATCTCGATGCCGTCGCCCTTCTGGAGCGCCTCGGTCATGGAGTCGAACACGCAGTTGACGACGAGCTCCGCGCGCGCCTTCGTGAGATCACTCCTGGCCGCAAGTGCGTCAATCAATTCGCTTTTCGTCATGACCCATCCCTCCAACCTTCAAGCTAAGCCCAGGCGTGAGCCTCGCGTCAAGCCTGTCAAGGAGGGCGGGCTGGGTTCGTCGGCGGCCCGGGGCGTCCGGCGTGAGGGTTGGCGCGAGGATCGCCCCCCCTTGGCTAGCGAGCTAGCTAACCAGTTCTAAGCTACGGCGCGCCGATCGGCGCGAGCAGGACGCGGTCGAGGGCCACGTCGCCGCCGTCGGCCTCGACGACGAGGTGGGACTCGCCGCTCGGCAGATCGACGCGCTTGGCCGGCAAGTCGACGAGGCGGCCTTGCCCCGCGAACGCCCACTCTGCGCCCGCGGCGCGGACGTGTCCGGTCACGCCGGGCGCCGCGAGCACCCTTGGCGCGAGCGTGAACGCCCCCGCGGACGGCGCGGGGAGCGCGAGCACCATCGTGGCGCGGCGGGGGCGCCCCTCGTGCGCCGTCGGCGTGAGGGTCAGCACGCGGTCCCCCGACGCTGCGCCCGCCATCCACGAAGGGAGTGCATATCCGCCGTCCTGGGCGAGCGGGGGCCAGTCCGCTTCGGCCTCGAACCGGAGCGCGCCCACCGGCGGGGTCGGCGCCCACGGGCTGAGCCGCGGAGAGCCACCTTCGTGGCGGTAGACCCACGACTCGGGGCGGCCGCGCGCCACGAACGCGAGCCAGTCGTGGTCGTCATCGCGCCGCCGGAGCACGACCGGGCCGCCCGATCGCGCGTCCGCGCTCGCCGGGCTTTGGGTCGGGATGTGCCCGAGCGCGAAGCCGTGGTCGGTGTCCACGAAGACGAGGGCTGGCGTCCGCTCGTGCGCGTGATCGAGCCCCTGGCGGCTCGCGAGGTCGGGCACGTAGAAGGGCGCGCCGCCCTCGCGGTCCGCGAGCGCGTCGTGGTCGAAACGCGCGTGCACACTGAAGGCGACGAGCGACACAGCGAGGACGAGCCACGGCGCGGCGCGCGCAGCGGCGCTCACCGCGGGCGCACCTGGCCGCAGCCAAGCGCTCGACACCGTGAGCGCGAGCAGGGCGTGCTCGACGGGGAGCGTGTCGGCGAAGAACCTCGCGCCGCCGCCCGGGTAGTTGCCGTCGAAGTAGAACGGCGCGTACGCGAGCACCTGGAGGCCGAGGGACGCGCCCAGCAATCTCGCGACCGGTCGGCGCCGCTCTGTGAAGAGCGGCGCGAGCACGAGGGGGAAGAGCAGCTCGAGGTTCGCCGCGTCGGCGAGGTGCATCTTGAGGCGTCGCGCCGTGGTGCCCAACACCGCGAGCGGACCGTAGCCTGCGGCGAGGTTGTGGCGCACGAAGTCGCCGTGCTCGAACAGGCACCCCACGCCGCGCCCGAAGCCGTAGCGGAAGCAGCCCGACGGGCCGTCGCTGCGTGCATAATACAAGAGCTGCGGGGAGCCCCCGAGCGAGCCGGTCAGCTCGCGCTGCCAGGCGAGCAAGAGCGCGAGCCCTGGGAGCACCGCGACGGCCGCGACGGCGAGCGCGGCGAGCCGAGCCCGCGGGGTGACGTCGCCGCGGCGCGCGAGCACGAGCGTCGCCGTGACCACTACGCCGAGCGGCAACGCCGACACGGGCCGGGTCGCCACGAGGGCGCCGAGGGCGAGGCCGGCGCAGGCCGCGGCGGCTCGGCTGGGCCGTTGGCGCCACCCGAGCAGGGCCACGAGGCCGCACGCCACGTAGAGCGCCGAGGCTCCGTGCGACATCGTGTCGGCCGTGTGGTATCGCGCGCAGGCGGAGGTGACCGAGAAGAGCGCCGCCGCCCGGCCGATGCGCTCGCGGCGGGGCGCGGGCACGCCGAGCTCGGTGGCCGCGGCGACGCCGAGGGCGCGCGTGGCGGCCACGAGCGCGGCCGCGAGCAGCGGGCCGACGACCATCGGCGCGCCTGCCCGCACGCCGAGCGAGAGCAGCAGCGGATAGCCCGGTGGGAAGATGCCTCCGAGGGCGCCGCCGGCCTCGTCGTAAAGGAGGAAGCGCCCCCGGGTGGACGCGCTCGGGAACCCCGCCGGGAACCTGAACGAGCCGGCCGCGAGGCCGCGGGCCTCCAGGAGGTACGTGGTCGCGTCGATGATGCGGGGCCCTCCCCGCAGGTAGAACGCGACGTACCCGAGCGAAAGCGCCGCCGCCAGCCCGCAAGCCCCCCAGAGGAACGCGCGCCGCGACGAGTCGAGGACGGCGCGCTCGAGCACGACCCGCCCCCGCGCCGTCAGGGAGGCGCCCAGGAGCAAGATGCCGAACACGAGGGCGCAGGTGGCCGCGGCGCCCTCCGGCGGGCCCCACGTGCCCACGACGGCCCGCAGCGGGGGCAGCTCAACCACCGCGAAGACCTCGCACAGCCGCAGCGCCCCGCCCCATTCGGTCCTCGCGGCGCCGCTCAATAATCGTCGCTCGAGCCGCCGCCGCCGGAGCGCCCGCCGCCGCCGGTGTAGCCACCGCCGCCGCCGCCGCCGCGTCCGCTGAAGACGCTGAGGAGAAACCAGAAGATGCGGAGGAACGCGAAGAAGAACGTGCGAAACGTGCGCGACACGATCGAGAGCACGATCACGAGCAGCACCACGACGACGATCACGGCGACGACGACGGGGTTCTCGAGGGGGCTCTTTCGCCGCGCCACCGGAGCGGGCGCGGGGGCGTCCTTCGCCAGCGCCTCGAGGATCGCGTCGGTGCCACGATCGAGTGCGTTGTACACGCGTCCCGCCCGGAGCTCGGGGCCGATGATGTCGCGGTTGATGTGGCTCGACTGCACGTCGGTCAGCGCGCCGCCGACCCCCTTGCCGGTCTCGATGCGCAGCTTGCGGTCGGTGGGGGCGACCACGAGGAGCACTCCGTCGTCTTTGCCCTTGGCGCCCACGCCCCACGTGTTGAAGGCCTCGTACGCCACGTCGTCGATGGTGCCCTGCGCAGGATCGAGCGGGCCGGCCACGAGCACGACGACCGTGAGGCCGCGCGTGCGGCGGGCGTGCTCGAGCTTCGCGTCGAGGGCGGAGCGCTCCGCGCCCGACAGCGCGCCAGGCACGTCGACGACGTGGCCGACGAGCGGGGGCACGGCGGCCAGGGCGCTCCGCGGGTCGAGCGCTCCGAGCACTACGGCGAGCGCGGCGAGGGCCGACAGGAGGCACCGGAGCCAAGGGGGAGTGCGGTTCACCGCCCCGGACGTAGCAAGCGAGGGAGGCCACGTCCACGCCGGTGGTCGCGATAACCTCGCGCGCCCGGTCCGCTCGAAGGGGGGGCGAGACGGGGGCGCGCGATCGCGATCGCGATCGCGAGCGTGATCGCGCAGGGTGGGGTAGCCGCTCAGGTTGGCCGACGTCGGCGAGCGGCGACGAGCGCCCCCGCGACGGCGAGCCCGAGCCCTCCGAGGGGGGGCTCCGCCGGCGCGCGCCCCGGAGCGGTCTCGCAGGCGCAGCCCGAGGGCTCCTGGGCTCCGGAGGACGGCTCGATCGCCGGGGTGGAAGGGAGGGGGCCCGCGCTCGGCGTGGCCGAGGGCGTGCCGGGCGTGCCAGGCCGGGCGTCGCCCGCGTCTGGGGTGAGCGGTCCGCCGTCGGTGGCGGCGTCCGGTGCCGGCGCGGGCACGGTGCCGACCGGCATGCCCGGCACGAACTCGTTGTCCTCTTCGCCCGTGACGGCGACGACCTGGCGGTAGTCGATGCTGCGGAAGATGTCCGCGAAGGTGCGCGGGGTCTGCCAGTCGATGAGCGCGTCGAGGACGACGGGCTCCGACGAGTACGCGTTGGCGTAGCTCGGCATCGCGTTCGAGATCATGTCGAGGTACTTCGTGCCGGTGGGGTCGTCCGTGTTCAGGGCGGTGCGGGCCTCGCGCAGGCGGCCGTCGACGTAGGCGAACGTGTCACAGCCGTTCATGAAGAAGAGCAGGTGCTGCCCCGCCGACCACGTGCCCTTATCGAGGAGCGCCCGCACGTTCGCGCCGAGCCCCGCGTGACCGCTGTAGTTGATGAAGTCGGCGTCGGAGGTCAGCGAGGCGTAGCGAGCGTCGAAGGAGGCGCCCTGCGTGCGCACGTTGTCGACGAGCAGGAAGTGGACGCGCGCCGTCTTGCCGGTGGGGAGGCTCGCCTCGAGCGTGATGTCGGGGTAGGCCACGCCGGGGTGCGTGGGGAGCCCTGGCGGCGTCGTCACCACCGGCCCCGTGGCGGCGCGCGCGAGCTTCTGCCGGACGTGGTCGACGAACTGCGCGTAGCCCTCGAGGCCGGGGTCCGAGAACGACGTCGCGCCCTCCTCGTACTTGCCGACGATGACTACCGCCTTCAGGAGATCGTCCTGCCAGACGCGGTGGTACTCCGGGTACTTGCCCGTGGTGTTCCCCGCGGAGGGCGCCACCGTGGCCATGATCTCGATGGCGTCGCTTGGGGCGAGCGCGCAGGAAGGCCTGAGGACACGGTAATAATACCACATGCTCCCGGCGTCGACGCCGTGGGCCGAGGCGTCCACGCAGGTGCCGCCGTAGGTCGCGGCGAAGTCGACGAGCGAGCTCCAGTACCCGCGCCGCGGGAGCTTCAGCGTGAAGGTGCTGGGCGTGGGGCGGCGCCGGTTCCAGGCGACGGGCAGCTTCGCGTGGTAGGTGACCAGGTGCTGGCCGCCGCCTCCGGGGATGGGGCTCACGACGCGGTTCGTGATCTCGACCCGCTCGAGCTGCCCCACCGAGGCGAGCTCGTTCAGCGCGCCTATCGTGTAGAGCAGCTGGTTCGCGATGGCGTCGGGGGCCCCGCCGGACCAGTCGGCCACGACCTCGCCGTCCCACTCGAGCTCGACGAGCGTCGCCTCGGCGCTCGCGAACGCCGCGCGGGACTTCGCGGTCGTGTCGAACGACGCGGCGGGCTCGCCGACGGGTGCAGAGCACGCCGCGGCGCCCGCCATGGCCACCACGGCGGCGGCGGCGGCGATGGCGCGAGGGACGGCGGCGAGCTTGGGTAAGGCGGGCATGGTGGAGGGGCTCCAGAGGCCGCACGGGAAGCGGCGGTGATCACGTGTGCCACGACTGGAGGCGATACGCCACGTGGAGCCCGACCTTCCCTCGCGGCCCGTCTAGAGCAGCCCGTTGATGGACTCCCGTCGCCGGCGCGCCGCCGCATCGGCACGAGCTGCGTTGCGCTCCTCCGTGCCTGCTCACCTACAAGAGTACAAGAGTAGGCTCCGCGGGCTCCTCGGATCGCGCCTTGCTTCGCTACTCACACATGGGGCATCGTCATGAGCTGGTGGAGCAACGTGTCGGGAGGGTGGCCGCCGAGGATCCCGAGGCCCAGCGCCCGAAAGATGGGGGTCCGCAGCTCGCGCTGCTCGCACCATGCCAGGATGCGCGGCACGAGCTCCACCGCCTCGACCGAGTGGCGCGCCTCGGCGAGCGCGTCGGCGGCCGTCTTTCCGCCCGCGAGCGCGCGCCCGAGGGCGATCTCGGGGCGTTCGTCCTCGAGGACGGCGGCGAGCAGGTCGCCGTAGCCCGCGAGGCCGAGCAGCGTGCGGTCTTCCCCGCCGGCGGCCACGGCGATGCGTGCGGCTTCGTGGATGGAGCGGGTCATGAACGCGGCCACGAGCCCGGCGTTGACGCCCAAGCCGCGCGCGTACCCGGCGGCGATCGCGACGCACCCGACGAGCGCGGAGGCCCACTCCAGGCCGCGGAGATCGTGTGTAGAATACAGCCGAAGCGCCGGAGAGGTGAACGCCTCCGCGAGCAGCTCGTTCACCTCGGGGAAGCGAGCGCCGGTGACCATCACGCTGGGCGCGCCCGCCAGGAGATCGGGCTCGAGCACGGGGCCACCGAGGGCGCCGACGCGCCGCGCGGGCGTCTCTTGGCGGAGGACCTCGCTCACGGTCTCGAGCCCGTCACCCACCAAGCCGCGCACTCCGTGGACGACGTAGTGGTGGCCCCCGAGGTGATCGCCGAGCTGGCGGGCCGCCTCGCGCGCGGCCCGGGACGGGACCGCGAAGATGACGAGCCTCGCCTCGTCGCAGGCGCGGGCGAGCTCGGCGAGCTCACACCCCTCGGGGAGCGTGAGCTCCGCGCGGCGCGTGACGATCAGCGCTCGATTGCCCGCGCGGCCGATCGCCGCCGCGAGCGCCAAGCCCCAGTGACCACCGCCGACCACGCACACCGAGAGAGCTCCCATGGCCGGAGACTACACGGGTCGCCAGGGGGAGGCCTCGCCGGAAATCGCTAGCCGCGCGGGAGCGCGGGAGCCACCCACGCCGCCCGCAGGTGCTCCACCGCGTCGGGGGCGGCGCGGAGCGCCTGGTCGAGGGCTTCGACCGCGGGATCCGCCGCGAGGGGGTCGGCCACGTACGCGCGGGCGTGGAGGACCCAGTTCGACAGCTCGTAGCGGTGGAGCAGGGGCGCGAAGGGGTGCTCGTCGAAGGACGCGAGGGCGCGGAGGCCGTCGGTGGCGCTCCGGCACCGGAGGAGCGCGCGCGTGGCGTCGAACAGGAGCTGCCGCAGCGACTCGAAGGAGGCCTCGGGAGCCCGGGCCACGTCGTTGAGCAAGGCGTCGATGCCCGCCTCGGAGAGACCGGCGGCCTCCGCGGCCTCGGCCATGGCGGGCACCTGGGTCTCGAGAAAAGTCGACGCTGGAGCGTGCCCGAGGAGCCGGCCGACGAGGTAGAGGTCGAAGGCGCTCGCGATCGCCTCTCCGAGGAAGAGGGCGTCGGCCGAGGGGGGGCCGGACGAGTGCAGGGCCGTGGCGGCCAGGTGGTGCCACGCGACGTGCGCCACCACGTCCGCGGGCAGGGTACGGTCGACGAGGATGTCCCCTCCCACGCGGGCGCCGCTCCCGTCCGTGGCCCCCCAGAAGGTGAGGTTCAGGAGCAGCGCGCGGTCCCAGCGGCCCACGAGGGAGGGCGGCAAGACCAGGAAGGTGTACCCACTCTGCGCAATAACTTCCTTTAAGTCCGCGTAGATGGAGACATGTCGCAGCGATCGCTCGTCCTCGATCTCGAGGTCGGCGAGGGTGTGCTCGGAGAGGTCGAGGGGGGCGAGCGAACCCCCTGGGGCGGTCGGCGCGTAGGCGGGGCGCTTCTTGGGCATTTCCCCACGCTACCACGCGAGCGCTGGCCGCCCGGCCGCCTCGGCGCGTTGCGACCCCCGAGCCCGGCCGCGCCGCGACCCGAGGCCGCGACCCGCGGTCGGCGGGCGCGATTTCTTAACCGGGCGCAAGGCGAGCTTGCCGGTCTCACGCTGTGCGGGCGATAATGCCTGGGTCGTGCGTTCGATCCCGCCACCCGCCGCCGTGCTGCTCGAACCGGGCTTCCGTTTCGATGGGTACGAGCTGCTGTGCAAGATCGGGCAGGGGGGCATGGCGAGCGTGTGGCTCGCGCGCTACGCCCACGCCGACGACCCGCACGCCCTCGTCGCGATAAAGACCATCTTGCCGGAGCTCGCGGCGAACCAAGAGTTCCGCGCGATGATGCTCGACGAAGCGCGGATCGTCACGGCCATCAACCACCCGAGCGTCGCCGCGACGCTCAAGGTGGGCCAGCTCTGGGACATTCCCTACCTGGTGCTCGAGTACGTCCCGGGAGAGTCGCTCGACCAGCTCTGCGAGGCGCTCTTCGATGCGGGCAAGGTCGTGCCGCCGCCGATCGTGGTGCGCATCATCGCCGACACGTGCCGTGGCCTCCACGCCGCCCACGAGCTCCTCGACGAGAACGGCGAGCCGCTCGGGCTCGTGCACCGGGACGTCTCTCCGCAGAACATCCTCGTGAACGATCGTGGCCGGGCGATGTTGATCGACTTCGGGATCGCGAAGGCGCGCGAGCGCCTCACTCCAGAGACCGCCGACGGCGTCATGAAGGGCAAGATCCCCTACATGGCGCCGGAGCACGCCATGGGGAGCGCGGTCGACCGTCGCTCCGACATCTGGTCGCTCGGGGCGGTCGCGTACCTCATGCTGTCGGGCAAGGAGCCCCACAGCGGGCCAAACGACGCGGCGAGGCTCATCCGTAAGCTGGCGGGCGAGCCGCTCGCCCCGCTCCCGCTCACCGTGCCCGAGCCGCTGCGGGTGGTGGTGGAGCGCGCGCTCCACGCCGAGCCTTCGCAGCGCTACGCGACGGCCCTCGAGTTCGCCACCGCGCTCGAAGAGGCCGTGCTGCCCTCCGAGCACTGGGAGATCGA